>CAKZKH010000149.1 GCA_937122485.1 uncultured bacterium
CAATGTACAGCGCGGGTTGATGTGCGGCAACCCCACGCTATAATCGCCGCCGGTTAGCAGCCACAATCCCAAAGTGCTAGCAATGTAGGAGGTGACCCGTGAAACTGAAAATCAAACCGCTAGGAAACCGGGTGTTGGTCAAGAAGATCGAAGAAGAAGAGCGGCGAACCCCCGGGGGCATTGTCCTCCCCGAGTCCGTGAAGGACGAGAAGGCCATCAAGGGTGAGGTGGTGGCCTTGGGAACAGGGGAGAAGTTCGAGGTCAAGGTGGGCGACAAAATCCTGATCTCGGCGTTCTCCGGCACAGACATCCGCATTGGGGAAGAGAAATACCTTTTGGTGAAAACCACGGACATCTTGGCCGTGGTGGAGGACTGAGGAGGAACCCATGGCAGCCAAACAGGTCGTATTCGGGGAAGAGGCACGACGCCAAGTCCTGCTGGGTGTAGAGAAGTTGGCCAACGTGGTCCGGGTGACGTTGGGTCCCCGAGGCCGCAATGTGGGGATCGAGAAGAAGTTCGGGTCCCCGGACATCGTCAACGATGGGGTCACCATCGCCGAGGAGCAGGAGTACAAGGACCCCTTTGAGAACATGGGGGCCCAGCTGGTGAAGGAAGTGGCTTCCAAGACCAACGACGTGGCCGGAGACGGGACGACGACGGCCACCATCCTGGCCCACGCCCTGCTCAAGGAGGGGTTCAAGATGGTGGCGGCTGGTTCCAACCCCATGGCCCTCAAGCGGGGCATGGAGAAGGGGGTGAAGGTGGTGGTGGACGAGCTCAAGAAGATGTCGCGCAAGCTGTCCACCAAGACCGAGACGGCCCAAGTGGCGTCCATCACGGCCCATGATCCGGAAATCGGGCGGGTCATCGCCGACGCCATGGAGGCCGTGGGCGAGGCCGGCGTCATCACTGTGGAGGACTCCGACACCATCGAAACCTACTACGAGGTGGTGGAGGGGATGCAGTTCGACCGGGAATACATCTCCCCCTACTTCGTCACCAACCCCAAGAAGATGGAAGTGGAGATGGAGAACCCCTACATCCTCATCACCGATCGCGAGCTGAAGAACGCCATGGAGATGATCCCCCTCCTGGAGAAGGTGGCCCAGACCGGCAAACCGATCCTGATCATCGCCAAGGACGTGACCGGCGAGGCTCTGTCCACCTTGGTGCTCAACAAGCTCAAGGGGACGTTGGTGTCCTGCGCGGTGAAGGCCCCGGGGTTCGGCGACCGGCGCAAGGCCATGCTGGAGGACATCGCCGTCCTCACCGGAGGTGTGGTGGTAGCCGAGGACGCCGGCATGGAGATCAAGAACACCACCCTGGACATGCTGGGCCGGGCCGAGCGGGTCCGTGTGGATCACGAGAACACCACCATCATCGGAGGCAAGGGGAACCCCGAGGCCATCAAGGCCCGCATCGAGCAAATCGAGGAACAGATCAAAACCACGGAAAGCGACTACGACCGGGAGAAGTTGGAGGAGCGGAAGGCCAAGCTCGCCGGAGGTGTGGCCGTGATCAAGGTCGGGGCAGCCACGGAGACCGAGCTGGAGGAGAAGAAGCACCGGATGGAGGACGCCCTTGAGGCCACAAAGGCCGCGGTGGAAGAGGGAATCCTCCCCGGCGGTGGGGTGGCCTTACTTCGGGCTGGGCGGGCCCTCGACAAGCTGGAGAAGGACCTGGAGGGTGACGAGAAAGTGGGCGTCCAGCTTCTGCGCAAGGCTCTGGAGGCTCCGGCTCGCCAGCTGGCGGAGAACGCCGGGTTCGAGGGCGCCGTGATCGTGGAGCGGTTGAAGAACGAGAAGGATTCCACGGGGTTCGATGTGGTGGCCGAGAAGTTCCGGGACATGTTCGAGGCCGGCATCATCGACCCCATGAAGGTCACCCGCTCCGCGCTTCAGAACGCCGCCTCCATCGCAGGGATGCTCCTCACCACCGAGGCCCTGGTGGCGGAAATCCGGGAGGAGAAGAAGGAGACGCCTCCCCCGCCCCCCCCTGAATACTAGTTGAACCCCAAGCCCCGGCCCGTGGCCGGGGCTTTTCTTTTTTGTTGCAGGTTGCCGCCTCCCCAAGCATAATGCCGCCCCGACCCAAGATGGCTGACCGTGTCCTCATTGTGGAGTCCCCCACCAAGGCCCGCACCTTGGGGGCCTACTTGGGCCGGTCCTATGTGGTCCTCTCTTCCAAGGGGCACGTGCGGGACCTGCCGGAGCGAGAGCTGGGGGTGGACCTGGAAAAGGGATTCGCTCCCAAGTGGGTGGTTCGGGACCGCCGGCTTGTGGCTGAGCTCAGGAAGAAGACCGCAGACGCCGAGGTGGTGTACCTGGCCACCGACCCGGACCGGGAAGGGGAGGCCATCGCCTTCGACTTGATGGAGCTTTTGGGCGATGGGCACCGATTCGCCCGGGTCCTTCTCCACGAGATCACCCCCCAGGCCGTCCGCCAAGCGCTGCAGGAGCCGGCCCAGATCGACCTTGCCAAGGTCGAAGCCCAGCGGGCGCGCAGGATCCTGGATCGCCTGGTGGGCTACCAGATCAGCCCTCTGCTGTCGTTGGTGTTGGCCGGGCGCAAGTACGAGGGTCTGTCCGCCGGGCGGGTCCAGTCCGTGGCCCTACGCTTCGTGTGCGACCGCGAGCTGGAGATCCAGGAGTTCCGCCCTGAGCCGTACTGGGAGCTTTGGGCGGACTTTCCCACCACACCGCCTTTCCGCGCGGCCTTCCCAGAGAAGATCACCGCCCAAGAGGTGCTGGATCAGCTGTTGGTGGACCTCCGGTCCGGTCCGTTCACGGTGAAGGAAGTGCGGGAAGGGGAAGTTGTCCGCCGCCCTCCAGCCCCATTCATCACCTCTTCCCTTCAACAAACGGCGGCCAACGAACTGGGGTTTTCGCCATCGCGGACCATGCGGATTGCCCAAGAGCTGTACGAGGGGGTCGAGGTTGAAGGCAAGCCCGTGGGGTTAATCACCTATATGCGGACGGACTCGGTGCGGGTCGCGGAGTCCGCGGTGGCGGAAGCCCGCAAGCTCATCAAGCGCCAGTTCGGCGGGGAGTTCCTGAGCCGCAAGCCCAGGGTATTCAAGAACAAGAACCGGTCCCAGGACGCCCACGAAGCTATTCGGCCCACCGCGGTGGAGCGCACCCCGCAGATGGTGAGGGCCTACCTTTCGAGCGAACAGTGGAAGCTGTATGACCTGATCTGGCGACGGTTCCTGGCCAGCCAAATGGCCGAGGGCCTGTGGAAACGCACCAAGGTCGTGGTGGGCAGGGGTGAGCTTGAGCTTGTGGCCTCCAGTTCCGTGTGCCAATTCCCGGGCTTCACCCAAGTTCTCCCGGTGGGGAAGCTGGAGGACGAGGACAACCCGCTTCCTTTGGGCCTGGCCCCGGGGCAGGTCCTACCTGTGCCCAAGCTCGAGGTGGAGGAGAAAAAGACGGAGCCCCCCAAAAGGTACAGCGAGGCTGGGCTGGTGAGGAAACTGGAGGAAGAAGGGGTGGGTCGGCCCAGCACGTACGCCACGATCGTCTCCACCATCCAGGAGCGGGGGTACGTGGTGCGGGAGAATGGCAGCCTCCACCCCACGTTGCTGGGTTTCATGGTCACCGACTTCTTGCGCCGGTACTTTCCCCAGACCGTGGAGGCGGGGTTTACGGCTCGGCTGGAGGAGGACTTGGACCGGATCCAAGAGCGGGAGATGGACCGGGGCCGGTTGCTGGATTCTTTTTACCGGTGGTTTTCTCCCCAGCTGCGCCAGGCCGAGGAGGCCCTGCGGCGGGGCGAGTCCCGCTTTGCTGTGGAGTCGGATGTGGCCTGCCCCACGTGTGGCGCGCCGATGCTGGTCCGCCTGTGGAAAGGGGGGTTGTACCTGGGATGTTCCCGTTACCCCAAGTGTCGAACGACGAAGAACCTGCCCGCCCACGTGGCTTTTCGGTACAGGCCGGACCGGGTAGAGCTCAAGGAAGGTTTGATTAGGGCGGAATCGGCACCGGCGGCCCCGTGCCGCAAGTGCGGGGCTCCCACCGTGCTTCGCCATGGAAGGTATGGCCGGTACCTGGCTTGCCCGTCCTGTGGAGGGACCCAGCCCTTGTCCTCAGGGGTGGGCTGCCCTGCCTGTAAGGAGGGCGAGCTGGTGGAGCGGTACAGCGCCAAGCGAGGAACGTTCTACGCCTGTTCGCGGTACCCCGAGTGCCGGTTTCGGGTGGCGGGGACCCCGGTGGAGTCCTGTTCGGCATGTGAAAAGGGGGTCCTGTACGAGGACCCCCGCCACGGTGTGCGCTGTTCCAATCCCCGCTGTCCCTCGCGGGGCACTGGGTCCTAACCCTCCTCTAAAATTTGACGGAACCGCTCCAGCTTCTGGAGGATGTTGGAGTCCCGCAGCTTTTCCACGCCCTCCTTCTGGATCTGGCGAACCCGCTCCCGGGAGATCCCAAAGATCTCCCCGACTTCGTCCAGGGTCTTGGGCGGGTTTCCGTCCAGCCCGTAACGGAGCTCGATCACCCGCCGCTCGCGGGGGGTGAGCTTCTCCCTCAGGGCGCGCTGGATCTCTTGAACAAGGAGCTCTTTGAAGGTCTCCCGGGTAGGAGAGACGGCGCCTTGGTCTTCGATGAAGTCCCCCAGCACCGCGCCTTCGTCTTCGTAGCTGATGGGGGAGTCCAAGGAAGCCGTGTATTGGGAGGTCTTCTTGGCCTTGACGATGTTGTCCACCGTGGTGTCCAAGCCCTCCGCGAGCTGCTCGAGGCTGGGCCCTGTACCATGTTCCTTGACGTACTCCCGCTCGGCCTCGTGGATGCGGCGGATGAGCTCGTTGATGTGGGTGGGGACGCGGATGGTGCGGGAGCGGTTGGTGATGGCCCGCAGGATGGCCTGGCGGATCCACCACGTGGCGTAGGTGGAGAACTTGTAGCCCCTGCGCCAGTCGAACTTTTCCACGGCCTTCATCAGGCCCAGGTTGCCTTCTTGGATGAGGTCGAGGAAGGGCAATCCGCAGCCCCGGTACTTCTTGGCGATGGACACCACCAGGCGCAGGTTGGCCGCGGCCAGCTTTTCTTTGGCCTCCTTGTCTCCGGCCTCGATGCGCTGGGCCAGCTCCACCTCCTGTTCCTTGGTGAGAAGGGGGACGCGCGAAATCTCATCGAAGTAGGTTCGAATGGGGTTTTCCGGGGATCGGCGCCCGGTATCGTCCTCTTCGAACCAGTAAAGGTCCTCCTCCACGAGGTCTTGGTCCTCGTGGTTCACTTCGTTGCCAAAACGAACGCTTTCCATTCGTACCTCCGCCCCATGTACAGTTGAAGACTAAACGAGGTTCAAGGAAGGGGTAACCCGAACCACCCGATTATACAGGGGGCCCGCCCCCTTGTGAAGGGGGCGAATTGCCCCAGTGAACCCGTTACTGAACGGGCCTTAGATTCCTCACAAACTGGGTTACCGCCGTTCAAACCCATGACCCGAGCGAGTATACGCAAGGTGGTCGACACTTGGCGACCCCGGTATCTTGGGGCGAGCCTCAAGGAGAAGACCAAGATGCTCGACGAATTCGTGGCTCTCAAGGTTACCTCCGCGCCCTGAGGAAGGATCTCCAGCCCCGCATGTTCCACCCCCTCGACGACCTGGGGTGTATCCCCGGACGTGGAGGGCCTCCTGTTTCCGGTTAGGACGCCTGCGGCGGTCTCGGCAAGCGGTAGGATCCTCTCCCGAGCATGCGCCAGGTACCAACGGGGAAGACCGGGACAGAGTTCGTCAGTCCCGCGGCAAGAGCGGGGAAAGCCGGACTTTGCTGCCGTTCTACGATGTCCACATTCCGTGGTGGAACGGGCATGGCCCAGCGGCGGTATCGGGGGCGTACCTTGGCCTCGGGGAGGGCTTCAAACGCGGAATTGAGACCCAATGCCTCCAGCCCAAGGTTGCCGGGCCGAGGGAGGAGGTTCGCATGACCCGCAGGTTCACGCTCGTTGGACTGGGCGCGACCTTGGTCTTTCTGGCCTTGGCGGCGGGGTCGATCGGGACGGCACAGAAAGTCAATACCGTCTGCCCCCAGACTGGCAATACACCAAGATCCAAGAGGCCATCACCGCGGCCTCCGAGGGCGACACCATTCAAGTCAGGGCCGGGACGTATGTAGAAAGCCTGCAGATCATCAAGCGCCTGACGCTGCAGGGCGAAAGCAGGGACAAAGTCATCCTTCAGGGCACCGTCGTCATCTTCAACACTAAGCTTGTCACCATGAGCGGCTTCACCGTCAAGGGCGGCCAGGGGGTTCACATCGAGGGCACCACGATCGTGCTCAGCGGCAACGCCTTCGTCGAGAGCGCCCTTAAGGGCCTGCTCGCGCGCAACTCTTCCATCACCGTCCGGGGCAATCTCGTCAGCAAGAACAAGACCCACGGCAGCTTGCTAATTTTGGGTTCCAAGGCGCTCATCACGGGCAACACAATCACCGACAACGGCGGAGACGGGATCAACGTGGCCGCTTCTCAGGCCGACATCCGCGACAACCTCATTCAGGGTGACGTCGGCTGCGGGGGTCCGGGCCGATGCCGACTCCACCATCACGGGCAGCGCCACGCCAGCGAACACCAGCGGCAACAAGGGCGGGAACCTATGCGGGAAGGCCGTTAAGCTCGATACCGAACCTCCTGCGGCACCCATTGCCTTAACCGTCTCGCCCGCAGACTGGACCAATAAGCCAATCAGCATTGACTGGAGAAACCCTGAAGATTTCATAGGCATCGCCTCGGCCTGGTACAAGCTCGGCACTGAGCCAACTAAACCAGATGACGGCACACGCACCACCAGCAAGCCCATCATCTTAGCAAGCCCTCCTCAGGGCAGGCAGCCGATCTTCGTCTGGCTGGAGGACGGCGCTGGAAACAAGAGCGAGAGGAACCGTGCTCATCGCCTCATACTCTACGACAAGACCCCACCCACAGGCTCAATTCTGATCAACGGGGCGGAGAGGACCGCCTCGCCGATCGTGACGCTCAAGCTTCAGGCGGAGGACAAGGCCGGGGACCAACCTGGGAGCGGCCTGGCGCAGATGTGCTTCTCCCACGATTGTAGGAGCTGGTCGGAGTGGGCAGCCTTTAGCGAGCGGCGCCCCAACTGAGATCTCTCCAAGCTTGGAGGCTCAGGTCTTGTGGGCCCCAAGACGGTCTTCGCCCAGGTGCGCGACCAGGCGGGCAATAGCTCAGGGACTTTCAGCGCGGCTATCCGCCTGATCAGAAGCACTCTCACTGGCCACACAGACTATGTCAGGTCAGTGGCCTTCAGCCCGGACGGCAGGATCCTGGCCTCCGGCGGGCACATGGCGATCAAGCCGCGGGACATCAGCGATCTCGTGGGGCGGTGAGAGAAAGAAGCGATCAGCAATTAGCTGAAGGCTGAAATCTGAACGCTGAAAATGGAGCAGATATGGCCGATAATGGCACAGAAGGTATTGTGATCGAAAAGCTGGGCGAGAAAGCCAAGGTGCGTACGGGTGCCGTGTCAAGTCTTCTCTTTTGGTGTCGCTCGGGGTAGACTGAAGCCGTGGCTCGGCCGCTGAGGATCGAGTGCAGAGGAGCGCTGTACCACATCACCAGCTGGGGAAGCGCGGGTGGAGCCGTGTTCCTCGGAGACGGGGATCCAAGGGCATTCCTGGACATCCTGGGCGAGGTGGTGGAGCGGTTCGCCTGCCTCGGCTACGCCTACTGCCTGATGCCCAATCACTACCACCTGTTGGTGGAAACCCTCGAGCGCATGTTGTCGCGAGGGATGCGGCACCTGAATGGCGTGTACACGCAGTGGTTCAACCGGCGGCACGGGTGGACCGGCCACCTGTTCCAGGGGCGGTTCAAGGCGATCCTGGTGGAGAACGAGTGCCATCTCCGGACCTGATGCCAGGCTTGACCCAGCCCCTGGTCTCTGAGCCGAAGCCTGTCGAGGTTGGTGGCAGCGCTATACTGCCGATCGTGGACCGCTCGCGGGACTGGTGGACGCAAGCTCAAGCTGACCTCGACCACGCTCGGGCCTCGGTTACGGTTCGTCACTACGACTGGGCGTGCTTCGCCGCCCACCAAGCCGCGGAGAAAGGGCTGAAGGCCGTGCTGGAGTCTCGAGGGGAGAAGGCGGTCGGCCACTCCGTGCGCTTTCTCCTTGCAGCTGTGACGGAGGAACCGTCCCCTGGTGTTCTCGCCGCCGCGAAGGTCCTGGACAAGCACTACATCCCCACCCGCTATCCCAACGCGCTCACTCAGGGGGCACCCACGGAGTTCTACACCGAGGAGGAGGCGAGCGATGCGATCCGCCGTGCGGAAGAAGTCCTGCGGTTCTGTGACCGTCTTCTCGCTCGATGAGCAGGCCATCCGCGATGAGCTGGCACGGTGGGTGACGGACCTTCAGAAGCGGCCGGAGGTGTTGGCCGTGGTCCTCTTCGGGTCGTTTGCCCATCGGCGTGCCGTTCCCGGGAGCGATCTCGATGTCCTGCTCATCCTCCGGGACGATCCTCGTCCGTTCCTCGATCGGCTCCCGGAATTCCAGCCGGACAACTTGCCCTTGCCCGTCGACGTCTTTCCCTACACGGCGGCCGAAGTCGAAGCCGGCCAACCCCTCGCCACCGAGGCCCTGCGGACGGGGAAGGTGCTGTGGAAGAGACAGGGCAGCGACCCCAGCGGGCTCAAACGGCGAGACCTGGAGGACGAGCGGCCCCTGAAGAGGCCCACTCCCACAGCCTAGGGGGAGCCCTACCTCGGGAACCCTGAGCCGGATGGCGTGCGTCTGAAGAGGCAGGCATCGTCCTTCCACCGCAGCGCCAGGGGATTCCCGGGACCTCGGCCGGGGGTCCATGGAACCTCGACGAGGGACCGGGCAGCGGCACACCATGGCCGAGGCGAGGGTGAAGAGGACCCAGGCACTGGGGTTTGGTGTGGCCGCAGCGGCGGTTACGATCCTGGGATCGTTCGGCGCCGTCCGGATCTCAGCGGCCCTCCTCCAGCGGGGATCGAGGTCGGGAGCGCCGTCAGCCAGCGCGCCCGGATTTCGCGATGGCTGACCTGTCGGGAGCCGTCGTTCAACTCTCCTCGTTCCGCGGCTGCCCGGTCCTTCTCGACTTCTGGGCGACGTGACTTTTTCGGGTCAAGTCTTTGTCCTTGGTGG
>CAKZKH010000150.1 GCA_937122485.1 uncultured bacterium
TCAAGGGAAAGCTTTACTCGGTGTTGCTATGGGATCTCTCCGAGGGTCGGGGGCAGGAAACGATTTCTTTCCAAGGGCCGATGGGCGGGAGCGCCATCAGCCCATGCGGCCGTTGGTTGGCTGCTGAGTTTCGACCTTCTGCGGAAGCCTGGGCATTGGGGGTGTGGGACGTCAACACCGGGGAGCTTATGCACGAACTCGAACTGACTGATCCAGTCGCGGATGCGGTGTTCAACCCCGATGGATCGCTGTTGGCTATCCTCCTGCTGCATGGATCAGCAGTCGCGCTATGGGACGTCAGGGCCAGCGCGCTGCGATATACCCTTGTGGCCCCCAATCCCCTGAGCTGGGTTACGTTCAGCCCAGACGGCCGAGTCCTTGCCGCTGGCTCTGTGGATCGGACGGTCCGGCTATGGAACGTAGCCACCGGTGAGGAAGCCAATGTTCTGAGTTCGGCCACCTACACGACAGGGCCAGCTTTGTTCGCTCCGAGTGGTCGCACCCTTGCCGTCTGCTCTGAGGGCTATCAGATTGTGCTGTGGGACATGCTCGCAGGTCGCGTGACTCTGACTCTTTCCAGTCATCTGGATCGAGTTGCCTCACTAGCGTTTAGTTCGGACAGTCAGGTTCTTGCCACTGCGTCCTGGGATGGCACGATCCGGCTATGGAGTGTGGGCACGGGCCAGGAGATGTGCACTCTTGATCTACGTAGTGCCCTTGAAGACAGCGAGTACGACCGTTGGGCCGTAATGTCGGTTGCCTTTGCCCCCGATGGAACGCTTCTCTTCTCCGCAAGCATGGCCTGGCGGTGGGAGCGAACACCTTGGGGACCGGCCCAAGTGTCGGTCGGGTTGGTCCACCTGTGGCACGTGGGCGAACTCCTGGAGGTGGTAAGGGCGGGACGCTAGTGACCTACGGGGTAAGACCTGGCCTCAACGCGTTGGCGCGAACCTGTAGGCGCGAGAGCATGCAAGAAACAAGGTCTGATCCCATACCGTACGGGTGGCGCCTCTACGCTCTCTGGCACTCCCGCCGGCACGTGGTCTTCGGATTCGTGCTGACCCTGTAGAGAGACTCAACAACAGGAAGAGAAAAAACCGGGGCGCCTCTTGGCGCCCCGGCGCTTCCCCAAGAAACGACGGATTACTCTCCGGCGACGACCTGGATCAGGAGCTTTTCCTTGGTCCCGTCCCGGAAGCCGATGATCAGGTTGTAGTACCCGATCGGGAGCCCCGCGGTGTGGATCGAGATCTCCTGCAACCCGGTCTCTGGGTTGTACTGCGCCGCTCCCCAGAACCAGACCGTCGTGCGGCCGTCCTCGTGGAGTTGGATCAGGGTGACCCAGGCGCCGATTCCGGTGACCGGGTTCCCTTGGAAGTTGGTGAGGGCAAAGGAGACGAGGATCGGTTGCCCTAGTTCGTACACGGCGTCCACGGTCTGGCCCTGGAACGCGCCCGCCCCGCCGGCCACGCCGAGGTCCACGAACATCCCCGCGCCACCGGCCGGGGTGGCCCCGTAGCCCAGAAGCAGCCGCACGAAATCGTCGTAGTCCGTGGCGAAGTTCAGGGCATGGGAGAGCGCGAGGAACCCGTACTCGCTGAGGAGCGCTTCCACTTCATTCAGGCCGAGCCCGAACCGGTTCATCAGATCAAGGATCAGGAACCCCTCAGAGAGCAGCCCTCCCCGTTCCATGAGGAAGATGGCGCTGTCCGCGTCCAGACCTTGGGCGGCCATGAACGCCAGCACCTCGTCCACCGCCGCCGGGAGGTACGGGTAGTAGTTCACGCTCCCGAACGTGCGCGTGCCGGGGTGTGCGCCGTTCCACCAGTTGTAGGTGGCGTCGAGTGTCCCGGTCCCGCCGTTCGCGACCGTGCCCAGGAGGTTGTTCCAGTTGATGTGAATCGTCGAGGCGTCGGTCCCGCCCGCGACCGCGATGTTCCCATGGATCGTGAACCCTTGGCCCATCCGACCGATGAGAACCCCCGTCGCGCCGAGGGTCATGTTCCCGGTGAGGAACGTGTTCGAGGCCGAACCTATCTGGCTGATGATCGTCACCGGGCCTGTGATCGGGGTCGAGGCGTCGTAGGTGCCGTGGCGAACCTCGATCGTGTCGGCGAAGGGAAGCGTGTTCGCGCCGGCGATGGCCATGTTCAGGTAACCGCCGGTCGGCGCAGGCCCGACGTCGTCTACAACAATCAGCATCGGACCGGTGATCTGGACCCCGGGGACAAGCGGATTCCCGTCCGGGGCGATCCCCAGCCACGGGCTGTAGATCACG
>CAKZKH010000151.1 GCA_937122485.1 uncultured bacterium
CCGGCTACGTAGGGTTAGTCGAATGCCGTGACCGCAAAGCCTTTCCAGGGGCCTTCGGCGATGTGGAACGCCCAGCGGTGGCGCCCTTGCCATAGGCACCGGAAGTTGGGGTAGGCGTCGGCAAAAGTGTTGTCCCGCTGGGGACGAAAGGGAAAGCCGTTGTGGGAGGCCCACGTGGCCAGCTCCTGCCTCCGCTCCCGGTCGCGTCCATAGCGGTAAATGACCCACGGAATGGCCCAAAGCAGGACCAAAATGATCAGCCACCACGGCCCTTCCACCGTAACCCTTGGCATTGCGGTGCCCAAAAATTCTAGCCCTGTTGGGGAAGGGCGAGAAGGTCGATTTGCCCTTCAACCGGGAAGGTGCGCTATACTGTTTGGGCCATGCTGGATTTAAAGGCTATTCGTAGCGACCCGGAAGGGGTTTTGGCCCGCCTGCGCCGGCGCGATCCGACCCTCGACCTCGGGCCGATCCTGGCCTTGGACGAGGAACGCCGCGAACTGCAGAAGAGAGTGGACGACCTCCGCCGCCGACAAAACGAGGGCTCCGAACGCCTGGCTTCCCTCAAGGGGGGCAACCCCGCCGAGCGGGAAGCCCTGTTGGCCGAAATGAAGGACCTGGCCGCCGACCGTAAGGCCGCAGAGGAACGGTTGGCCCAGGTGGAACAGGAACTGGAAGCGAGGCTCCTTGAGCTCCCCAACCTCCCCCACGACTCGGTCCCCTCGGGGACCAAAGAAGAAAAGATCGTGCTCCGCACCGTGGGGGAACCCCCCAAGTTCGATTTCCCTCCTCGCCACCACCTGGAGCTCGCCCGCAACCTGGGCCTGCTGGACATGGACCGGGCGGCCAAGACCACCGGGGCCCGGTTCCCCATGTACGTGGGCCAAGGAGCCCGACTGGAACTGGCCCTCATCCGGTGGATGCTGGAGCTCCACGCCGCCGAACACGGGTACACTCCCGTCCTGCCCCCCTACCTGGCCAACCGCACCTCCTTTTTCGTCTCCGGACAGCTTCCCAAGTTCGGCGACGAGCTCTACCATTGCCCCACGGACGAGCTCTTTCTCAACCCCACAGCGGAGTCCTTGCTGGCCAACCTCCACCGCGACGAGGTGCTGGAGGAGTCCCAGCTCCCCCTCAAGTACGCGGCGTTCACACCCTGTTTCCGCCGCGAGGCGGGAACTTATGGGGAGGAGCAGCGGGGCCTCATCCGCATGCACCAGTTCCACAAAGTGGAGCTTTTTCACTACACGGTGCCCGAGCGCTCCTACGCGGCGCTGGACGAGCTCGTGGGTCATGCCGAGGCCGTGCTCACCAAGCTGGGGTTGCACTACCGGGTTAGCTTGCTCACCGCCCAGGACCTGGCCTACCAGTCGGCCAAGACGATCGACTTGGAGGTCTGGCTTCCCGCCCAAGGCCGGTACTACGAGGTCTCCTCCTGCTCTAACTGCGAGGACTTCCAAGCTCGGCGGGGGAACATTCGGTACCGGCCCCAGGCGGGGGGAAAGCCCCGGTTCGTCCACACCCTCAACGGGTCCGGGGTCGCCACTTCCCGCTTGTTTGCGGCCATCTTGGAACAGAACCAAGATCCCCAGGGGCGGGTGGTGTTGCCCCCGGTGCTGGCGGAGCTCCTTGGCCAAGAGGTGTTGGGCTCGGCCGGCAACCCAAGGTAGTCGGGATCACAGACGGTTCAAGACAACCCCAGTATCATGACCCTCGGACATACCACCCAAGGAGGGAGCTATGCGTCAGGGTTTGGTCGTGCTAGCGGTGCTGATGGTGACGGGTTGGGCCATGGGCCAAGGTTGGGCGCCCCGGGGGCCCATCTACATCTACGGGGACGATCAGTTCATTTGGGAAAACGGCGTCATCCGCGGCTCGGGCACGGTCGAAGACCCCTTTGTGATCGAGGGTTGGATCATCGACACGCGGGGCTACGACTATGGAATCTACATCGACGGCACCCGAGCCCATTTCGTGATCCGCAACTGTCAAATCCGGTTCCCGATGGAACGGGCGGGGATCATGCTCTCCAACGTCCGCAACGGCCGCATTGAGAACAGCGCGGTGTACGGCGGCCGCATCGGCGTTCAGCTCCTGGTGGCCAGCGACGTGGTGATCACCAAGACCGCCATCGGTTTCTGCGACGCGGGGATCGTGCTGGGCGCCGGGACCCAAAGGGTCCTTGTCTACGAAAACACGATCGAGAACTGCGGATTCCCTGCCAAAGACGAGGGCCTGAACAACCGCTGGGATTACGAGGGGCGGGGGAACTTCTGGAGCGACTACCGAGGGACGGACGCCAACAAGGACGGCATCGGTGACCTGCCCTACGAAGTCGTGCGGGACCGGTACCCCCTGATGGAGCGGCCGGTGCGCTTGCCCGACGGGGCTCGCCCCATGGGCCTCATCGACCTCGGGCGGGTTGACGCCCGGGGGATCGTCACCCTCGCCCCAGGGAGCCTTGTCCGCCTCATCGCCCGGGACGTCGGGGTGGGTGTGGACAAGATCTTCTACCGCCTGGATGGCGGGGCCTGGACGACCTACACCGATCCCTTTCCCCTGCCCAAGGGCGCCATGGTGCGGATGGAGTACTACGCCGTGGACAAGCTAGGCAACCGCGAGCCCACCAAGACCCTGACGATTTACATGGACATCGAACCCCCGGCCACGCGGGTGGTCTTGGGCAATCCCCACTACCTGGCCCCCGACGGGAAGATGTGGCTGACCTCCCGGACCACGGTGGAGCTGCGGTCGGAGGACGCCTCGGGCGTGGCCAACATCTTCTACCGCATCGTGGGTGGGGACTGGAGGCCGTACACGAGTCCGTTCACCATCCCTGGTCCGGAGGGCCCGTACAAGCTGGAGTACTACGCGATTGACCTGTTCGGCAACCGGGAAGCGGTGCAGTCGGTGGTGCTGTGGAAGGACGACAGTCCCCCGGCCACAGAGCCGTCCGCCCAAGCGGAGGGCGCGCGCCCTTTTGTCGGTCCGGCGCCGGGAGCTGATTTGACCCCGGCGCCTGCCCCTACCTTCCGCATCACCCTCACCCAGATCGCCCTCCTGGAGAACACGGGGGTGGGGGACAACTGGAGGCTGGGGTACCAACTCAACGCAACGTTCACCGCCTTGGACCCCGGGAGCCTTCCCCTTCTCCTGTACCGGGGACCGGCTCAGGCCCTGCGCCTGACCTTCCGGGCCACGGAGTGGGACGAACTGCCTGACCTGGGCGAGCAAGCCTTTGTTCTCAGCCCCCCTTGGGTTGACGGACGCCACGAGGTGGACGTCCCCGTGTACGAGGACAACGTAACGGACGACAAGCTGGCCTTGTGGCGGTTCACGGTGGAGGTTAGTCAGGAGCGGTAGGGCAAGGAGCAAGGTGGGGGCGGGCCGTAAGGCCCGCCCTCTTTCATCGAAACAGGCCAGGACCCTGGGCCAGGAGTTCCTGGGCCCGAGCCTTGGCTATCCGGTTCCAAAAGGTCCACTCCCCCACCGGGGCTTCCACGACATGGCGAAGCAGCAGCTCAAACAGGTTCCGGTCTTTGATGCGAACGGCGTACTCCTTGGCATAGGCCACGTAGTGGTCGAGGTAGGTGGGGTCAACCTGAATAGCCTTTTCAAAGTACGGCCGAGCATCGACAAGCTTCACCCCAAACAGGATCCCGTAGTCGGAGAGGTTGGCCAACAGGGCCCCATAGGCCTGAAACGCTGAGCCCCCCATGTAGGTGGGATTCAGCTCCATCACCCGCTCGTACAGGGCCCGAATCTTGGGCAGGGCAAAGAACGCCGCGAAGGGGTTCATCTTGCCCAGGAGCATGCCCCACCCATGGGCCGCCCACAAAAGCGGCCGCCCGTCGGACACACCCTTCAGGAAGGCCTGGAAGTCCTGACCGGAAAGCTTGACCGCTTCATCCAGCCCCGACAGACCTGCGGCCCTGAAGCCGTAGTCCGCGGCCTTGCGCCAGCCCTCTTCCTCCTCGGATTCCGGACGCAATACCTCCAACTCGTACCACAGCTCGGCCAGGCGAAGGAGGAGATCGGGATTGTTCCGGTCCTCGCACAACGCCCGCTCATAGAGCTCAACCATCCGTTCCAAGTGGGCAACCTCATGCCGATAAGGGCGAAGCAGCTCGGCCTCCCTCACCAGATCTCCCCAGCTGCCCCACCCCACAAGAGAGAACGACAGGGCCACGACAGCGAACCAACGCATGCATTCCTCCTTTGCCGTAGCGAAGTGTGGGGGGGAGAGCTGACCTGGCCATCGGGAAACTGGACGAACCGCGTTCGAGGTATGATGGGTTATATGCGCGTGCTTGTGGTTGCTGCCGAGGCCGCGCCTTGGGCCAAAACCGGGGGGTTGGGCGACGTGGTGGGCGCTCTGCCCCGCCACCT
>CAKZKH010000152.1 GCA_937122485.1 uncultured bacterium
GTGTTGTATCGCTGCCGGTTGCCCTTTGCTCCCCTCCTCCAAGGGGAGAGGATTGAGGTGAGGGTGGTGTTCCGATGACCACGATCACCCTGCGGTTCAAGGTGAACGGAAGGCCGGTGCAGCTGGAGGTTCCTCCGGGCCGGCGGCTTTTGGACCTCCTCCGCCAGGACCTTGGCCTTACAGGGACCAAGGAGGGCTGTGGGGAAGGGGAGTGCGGGGCGTGCACGGTGCTGGTAGACGGAAAACCGCGGTTGGCTTGTCTGACCGCCGCCGTGCAGGTGGAAGGAAAAGAAGTGGTCACCATCGAGGGTCTGGCCCGCGAGGGGAAGCTCCACCCTGTGCAGGAGGGCTTCATCCAAACTGCAGGAGTCCAGTGCGGCTTTTGCACGCCGGGCTTGGTCCTTGCTGCCTACGCCCTCCTTCAAGAAAACCCGCAACCCACCAGGGAAGAGATCCGCGGCTACTTGGCCGGGAACCTGTGCCGGTGCACAGGCTACGAGCAGGTGGTGGAGGCTGTGCTTTGGGCGGCGGAGCGGTTGAAGTAAGCGGGGTGGTCCTGGCTGCCGGCGGGGGCACCCGCATGGGCCAGCCCAAGCTCCTCGTGCCCCTGGAGGGCAAACCCTTGCTTCAGTGGGTTTTGGAGCTGGTGGAGAGGCTCCCCTTGGCCGAGCGGATCCTTGTGCTTGGGGCCCACGCCGAGCTCCTCCTCCGGGATCTCTTCCCCCAGGCGAACTGCTCGCCCCTCGCCGATGCCCCTTTGGATCTCTCCCGCCGCCCGTCTTGTCCTCCTTGGCTTGTGGTGCGTAACCCTTGCTGGGCCGAGGGGATGAGCACCTCGCTTCGGGCGGCGGCCCAGGTGGCCCGACACGGGTTGCTCGTGTTCCTGGGGGACATGCCGTGGGTTCCGGAGGAAGGGGCGCGGGCGGTGCTGGCGCACGTGGGAGACCGGCCGGTGGCCCTAGGCTACCGGGGCCAGCGGGGCTTTCCCGTCTACCTCCCCTTGAGCCTGCGCCCCGAAATTTCGAGGTTGTCCGGGGACCGGGGCGGCCGGGACCTGCTGAGCCATTGCCTGGTTCTGGAGTGGGATCACCCCGGGGTCGTCCGCGACGTGGACACCCCCGAGGATTTGACCTCTTTTATTGCCGACCATGAGCGTCATGTTTGGGCCGATCGTTAAACCCAAGGACTTGAGGGAAGCGGTGCAGCGGGTGGCCGAGGGCGGCCGGCCCCTGGCCGGGGGCACCGACCTCTTTGTGCGTATCCGCAAAGGGCTGGAGAAGCCTGGGATGTTGGTGTACGTGGGCGAGCTTCCCGAGCTCGGGGTTCTTCGGGCCACCCGGGAAGGCTTAGAAATTGGGGCTGCAAGGACGCACTCCGAGCTGTTGGAGTCTCCGCTTACCGAGCCGTTCCCTATCTTGCGGAAGACGCTGGGCACGATTGCCTCGCCGGCCCTGCGGGCCATGGGCACGTTGGGGGGAAACCTGGTTAACGCCTCCCCAGCGGGGGATAGCCTTGTGGCCCTTTACCTTTTGGAAGCGCAGGTGCGGATCGTGGGGCCCCAGGGCGAACGGGAACTTTTCGTCCAGGAGTTCATCCAGGGGCCGGGGAAAACGGGCTTGCGGCCTGGTGAACTGGTGGTCTCCGTGTTCTTGCCCTACGTGGAGGGCGAGCCGGTGAGCTATTTCCGCAAGGTGGGCCGGCGCCAGGCCTTGTACATTTCTGTGGTGTCCTTAGGGGCGTTGGTCTGGCTGGATGGAGAGAAGATCACAAAGGCGCGGCTGGCTTTGGGCTCGGTGGCGCCCACGGTCGTCAGGCCCAGGGCGGTGGAGGAGGCCCTGGTAGGCCGTTTAGCCCATGTGGAGGCGGTTCAGGACCTTGTTTCGCTCCTCTCGAGCCTTGTGCAGCCCATTTCTGACCTGCGGGCCTCGGCCGACTACCGCCGGAAAGTCTCGGGCAACCTCCTTCTGGACCTCGCTCTCTTTCTTCAGAACCGGAAGTAGACCGCACCGG
>CAKZKH010000153.1 GCA_937122485.1 uncultured bacterium
ACGGTGAAGGTTGGCAAAGACGGGAAGATCCTCGAGGAGAAGGTCCAGGTCCGCACGGGAAAAGAAGAGATTCGGTTTGTCCCTCCCGAGGAGGTGGACTTCCTGGAGGTGAGTCCGGACGTGATCGTGGGCGTCTCGGCCTCCCTCGTTCCCTTCCTGGAACACGACGATGCGAACCGGGCCTTGATGGGGGCGAACATGCAGCGCCAGGCCGTGCCCCTCCTCCGCCCCGAGGCGCCCCGGGTGGGCACAGGGATGGAGGCCAAAGCCGCCCGGGACTCCGGTGCGGTCCTCCTCGCCGAAGAGGACGGCACGGTGACCTACGCCGATGCTCGTAAAATCGTGGTCCGGGGAAAGAAAGGACCCCGCACTTACGAACTGCGCAATTTCGAGCGTTCCAACCAGGACACCCTCCTCCACCACTACCCCGTGGTGCGCAAGGGGGACAAGGTCAAGCGCGGCGATGTCCTGGGGGACTCCCAGTCGTCGGTGAACGGGGAACTGGCCCTGGGGACCAACCTCCTCGTTGGGTTCCTGCCCTTTGAAGGGTACAACTACGAAGACGCCATCGTGGTGTCCGAGCGACTGGTTCGCAAGAACATTCTCGATTCGGTCCACGTGCAGGAGTTCGAAGTCCGGGCCGAGGAGACCAAACTGGGGCCGGAGGAGATCACCGGGGACATCCCCAACGTGCCCCGCCAGGCCCTCCGCAACCTCGATGAACACGGAATTGTCCGTGTGGGGACTGAAGTTCAAACCGGGGATATTCTGGTGGGGAAGATCACCCCCAAGGGGGGAGCTGAGCTCACCCCCGAAGAGAAGATCTTCCGCTCCATCTTCGGGGAGCGCACGCGGAACATCAAGAACACGTCGTTGCGCATGCCCCCCATCTCCGGCACGGCCACGGTCATCCGGGTCAAGCACCTCTCTCGAGCCCAAGGGGACGAGCTGGAGCCAGGGGTGAACGAACTGGTCAAGGTGTATGTGGCCCAACGGCGGAGGGTTTCGGTGGGGGACAAACTGGCCGGCCGGCATGGGAACAAGGGCGTCATCGCCGCCGTCCTCCCCGTGGAAGAGATGCCCTTCCTGCCCGATGGAACACCGCTCGACGTGGTCCTCAACCCCCTGGGCGTGCCCTCCCGCATGAACCTGGGGCAGATCTTCGAAACCTCTCTGGGCTGGCTGTGCACGCTCCGCGGGGAGAACGCCGCCTCTCCGGTGTTCGATGGGGCCTCCGAGGAGACGATTTTCCAGGAGCTGACCCAAGCTTTGCTTGAGCACGGGCTGCTTGATGATCCCCACCGAAAGGACGGCAAGGTGGTGGTCCGCGACGGCCGCACCGGGGAGCCGTTTGAGTCCCCCATCACCGTCGGGGTGGCCTATCTCCTGAAGCTGGAGCACATTGCCTCGGAGAAGATCCACGCCCGTTCCACCGGGCCCTACGCCCTGATCACCCAACAGCCCCTAGGGGGAAGAGCCCAGTTCGGAGGCCAGCGCCTCGGGGAAATGGAGGTGTGGGCCCTGGAGGCCTACGGGGCTGCAGCTCTTCTCCAGGAAATGCTGACCCTCAAGTCCGACGATGTGCGGGGGCGGGTCCAGCTGTACAAGGCCATCCTCCATGACCAGTCGTTCCCTGTGCCAGGGATTCCCGAGTCGTTCCGGGTCTTGTGGCAGGAGCTGCGTTGCTTGGGCCTGTCGGCCAAGGCCTACGGGGAGAAGGGTCGCGAACTGGAGATTGTCTAGCTCCATGATCGACGAGCGCGCCGCCGGGCTGATCCTGTTCCGGGAGCGCCCGGGAGGCCGGGAGTACCTGCTCATCAAGAACCGGGGGGGCGGCCATTGGGGATTCCCCAAGGGGCGCATCGAAGCGGGGGAAGACGAGTCCACCGCGGCTTTGCGAGAGGTGCGGGAGGAAGTGGGCATTGTTCGTGTCCGCCTTGTGCCCGGGTTTCGCGAGCAAGAACGCTACACCTTCCTCCGCAAGGGCCGCCAGGTGAACAAGGAGTTGGTTCTGTTCCTGGCTGAGGCCAGCGAAGACGGGACCGCCGCCACGGCGGAGATCGAAACCATGGAGTGGATTCCCTACCCCCAGGCCCTGGAGCGCTTGATTTACCCTGAGCAACGCCAAGCCCTGCGCCGAGCCCAGCAGTTCCTCGACACCCAAACGAAGGACGGGTGATCCCCATGCACGTGGCGACCCAGGCCACGGCTTCGGCCATCTTTGTAGCCACCTACGTTCTCATGGCCACGGGCGTGGTCCACCGAGCGTTGGCTGCCCTGGCCGGGGCGGTGGCCATGGCCACAGCCGGGATTCTGTTCGGCTTCTACCCCATGGCCGAGGTAGCCGCCAGCCTTGATTTGGACACCCTGTGGCTGCTGTTCGCGATGATGGCCTTGGTGGGGCTCCTCCGGGAAACGGGTTTCTTTCAGTTCCTGGCCATCCGCGCGGCGAAACTGGCCCGCGGCCGGCCCCTTGTGCTGTTCATCTCCTTCGGGGTCACCACCGCGGTGGCCTCGATGCTCCTGGACAACGTCACCACACTGCTCACGGTGATTCCTGTGACGATCTCGGTCACGGAGATCTTGGGCATCCCCGCCCAGCCCCTGATCCTCATGGAAGCGGTGGCGGCCAACGTGGGCGGCGCCGCCACCCTCGTGGGCGACCCCCCCAACATCCTCATCGGCTCGGCGGGAGGCCTCACCTTCAACGACTTCCTCACCCGGGCCGCCCCAGTGGCCTTGATCGCCCTCGTGTTCTCTTTGGCCGTCCTTCTCCTGCGGTTCCGCTCCCAGGTGGAGGGGAGACCCGAACAAGCGGAAACACTGAGACAAATGGACGAGCGGCGGGCGGTGTCCGACCCCTCGACGATGAAGAAGCTGGTGGGCCTCCTGATCCTCACTTTTGTCCTGTTCATCCTCCACGGCCCGCTGGGATTACCTCCCGGCCTGGTCGCCCTCATTGGCGCGTCGCTGGGAATCTACGTCCTCCGCCCCAGCGTGGAAACCTTCCTGCGCGGGGTGGAGTGGGACCTCCTCATCTTCCTGGGTTCTCTTTTTGTCCTCACCGGGGGTCTAGAACGAAGCGGAGTTCTGAACGTTCTCAGCCGAGGGATTGTGCGGGCCACCGGCAGTTCTCCGCTGGTGTTGGCCCTCATGGTCCTCTGGGTGGGGGCGATCCTCTCCTGGTTCCTGAGCTCGGTGCCGGCGGCCGTGACCTTGGTGGGGCTGGTGCGGGGGGTGGCCGGGGCCGGTGTGCCCGTGACCCCCTTGTGGTGGGCGCTGGCCTTGGGCGTGGGCCTAGGAGCAAGCGGGTCCCCGTTGGGCTCGGCTTCCAACCTCATTGCCCAAGCCCTTGCCCAGCGCAGCCGCTACCCCCTGTCCGCAAGGCTCTGGTTGCGGGAGGCCGGCCTGTTGACCGTGGCCACGTGCGCCATGGCAAGCCTGTTCGTATGGTTGGGTGTGATCACCGGCTGGTACTTGTAGAGGGAGGATACGCGTGAACGATCTGACGCACGTGGCTCCAGGCATTTGGCTTGTGGATACGCATCAGTTTGGAGTCCCCCACCAGGGGGGCGTGTACCTCATCCCTGGCAAGCCTGCCGCCCTGGTGGAGTCGGGGACCTCCCTGTCGCGGACTCGAATCCTCCAGGCCCTAGCTAGCCTCGACTTGGACCCCGCGGACGTGGCCTGGATCTTCGTTACCCACGTCCACCTCGACCACGCCGGGGGAGCAGGGGCCCTTCTTGAGGACCTCCCCGCAGCACGGGTCGTCGTTCACGAACGAGGGGTTCGCCACCTGGCCGACCCCACTCGTCTGGTCGCTTCGGTGAAGGAAGCGGTACAGGACCGGTTTCCCCTCTATGGGGACGCTGTGCCCATCCCCCCCGAGCGCCTCCATCCAGCCCAAGACGGGGAGCGCTTCCGCTTGGGGAAATTCTCGGTGCAGGCTGTGGACAGCCCCGGACACGCCCCTCACCACCTCTGCTTTTTTGAACAGGCCACAGGCTCCCTGTTCAGCGGGGACGCAGCGGGTTTGTACCTAGGGGGGAAGCTCCTCCCCAGCACGGTACCCCCAAGCTTCGAACTGGAGGCAGCCTTGGCCACCTTGGACAAACTGATCGGGCTCCAGCCCAGGTTGATCTTGTTCACCCACTTCGGGCCAGGGGAACCGACCCTGCTGACCACCTACAAGGAGCTCCTCCGTGAGTGGGTCGACCTGGTCCGACGCGTGCGAGACCAGGGCGCTTCAGAAGAGGAGGTTGTGGAGACTGTACTCCAGGAGGCCACCCGGCGGGGTTGGACCTCCACAGGACCTGCCAAGGCTGACCTCAGGATGTCGGTTCGGGGCGTGCTGGGCTACCTCGCCCGGAGGGCAGGCCAGGCTTGATCGCTCGTGTGGCCCTGCCCATCCCGCACGACGAGCTGTTCGACTATCTTGTTCCCGAGGGCTTGGACGTGGGGGTGGGGCACCGGGTGCAGGTCCCGTTAGGAAAGAGGGCGGCCTGGGGCATCGTCGTGGAACTCCTCCCTGCCCCCACCCGAGAAGGGCTCCAACTTCGACCCCTCCTCCGCTCAGCCGGTCCAGCTCTACCTCCTTGGGGCATAGATCTCGTTGCGGCGGTGGCCCGGAGGGCCCACGTTACCCTGGGCTTGGCCCTGGCCCAGACCGTGCCCACACCTGCCCGGCTGAGGGCAGGGACGTTGGGGCTCGCCCTAAGCCCTGCAGACGTGAACAAGGCCCTGGAAGAGATGCGACGAAGGGCCCCAAGACAGGCGGCGGTTCTCGCCCTGGTCGCTGAAGGGCGTTCCTGGGAGGAGCTCCGAACCGTCCGGGGCGCCCCATCCGCGTTGCGGGCCCTGGTGCGCAAAGGTTTCCTTCAACCATCTTTCTTGCCCTTTGCCTACCGGGAGGAGCGCCCTCCCCCTTCCCTCAACCACGAGCAGGGCCAGGCCCTGGAGCAGGTCCTCGGTTTGGTAGGGGAAGGGAAGACCTGCCTTCTGTTCGGCCCTCCGGCGTCGGGGAAGACCGAGGTGTACCTGGAAGCGGCCCGGGCGGTGGCGGAGGAGAGACGCTCCGCAGTTCTGCTCGAGCCGGAAGTCTCGCTCCTTCCCCAGCTGTGGGCACGAGCGCGCGGCCGGTTGGGGTTCGATCCTTACGCCTACCACGGGGGGTTGGCCCCAGGAGCCCGCTGGCAGGCTTGGGAAGCTGCGCTCCACGGCCGACTCCGCTGCGCTGTGGGCACCCGCTCCGCTGTGTTCCTGCCCGCTCGGGACCTCGGACTGGTCGTGGTTGATGAGGAGAGTGAACCGGCCTACAAACAAGACGAACGGGCCCCCTACTACCACGCCCGCGAAGTGGCCCAAGACCGGGCCCGAATCCAGGGCTGTGCGGTCCTGTTGGGGTCCGCGGCCCCCGCCGTCACGACGTTCCACCGCGCCGAAATCGGGGAAATTGGACTTCTCAAGTTGCAGGAACGTTGGGGCGGGGCCCCCCCTCAGGTGCGAGCCGTTCCCAAGAGTGGAAAGATCCTAGGGGCAGAGCTCCAGGAAGCGATCCGCCGCCACCTGGACCACGGGGGCCAAGTTCTCCTCTTCCTCAACCGGTTGGGGTTCTTCACCGGGGCCATCTGCCGGGGCTGCCATAGCCTCCTCCGCTGTCCGTCCTGTGCCCTTGGCCTGGTGTACCACCGGAACCGCGGCTTCATCTGCCACGCCTGTGGGTACAGCGTGGCCCATCCTCGCTGCCCGACCTGCGGGGGGGACAGGTTCAGGCTGTTTGGTCTGGGAACCGAGCGGGTGGAGCACGAGGTCAAGCGATGTTTTCCGGGGACGCCGGTAGCCCGACTGGATAGCTCCACCTCCCGCGACGCGGGGGGCATCCTCGCCGCCGTGGCCCGGGGCGAAGTTCGGATCCTGGTGGGCACGCAGATGATCGGGAAAGGACTGGACTTCCCCGGCATCACCCTGGTGGGGATCATCGACGCCGACCTTCTCTTGGGCCGCCCGGACTACCGGGGGGCCGAGCGGACCTACCAAGTGATCGTGGCCGCGGCCGGCCGGGCCGGCCGGGGCACGGCGCGTGGGGAAGTCCTCGTCCAAACCGATCAGCCGGACTACTACCCCATCCGCCATGCCCTTACCGGCAACTATGGGGCTTTCTATCAGGAAGAGTTGAACTACCGCCGGACCCTTCGCTACCCCCCGTTCGCCCAGCTCGTGCGGCTGGTGGCCGAGGGTCCCCAGGGGCCCCAGCGGTTGGAGAAAGTGGGCCGCGCCGTAGCTCGTCCCGGGGTGGAAGTTCTCGGCCCCTCACCGCTCCTTCCCCGGCGGGGCATTCCCCGCGCTCAGCTCCTCCTCCGCGGGGACAAAGACCTTCCCCGCTTGCTCCACGAACTCTTGCCCCTCGCGCCGACTTGGCTGCGGGTTGACCCCGACCCCTTGACGTTCTGGTAGAACTCGGGCACCAGAAGGCCCTTCCCTCCGCCTACCCCAGGGTCAGGCCAAGGGGGACAAGCTCCCTTTAAGGTTTGGTGCTCTCTTACAGTCCGGCCAAGAGCATCCGTAAGTCCCCGGAGGCCTCCTCCACCTGATCCACCACACCCCCCAGCATGAGGACGAGCTGGATGAGGTGGTAACGATCAAAGGCCGGCATGTCCTCCCGACGGTAGATGGTGGCCACGATGGAGCGCTCCAACAGGTCGGACTCGTGCTCCAGTTGGTTGATGCGGTCCACGCCTTCGGAGATCCGCGGGGCGTGTGCGCCGATGTGCCCGCTGCCCACCGCTTGATCGAACTCCCCGATCACCACGCTGTAGGCGTGGACCGTGCGGCTGATGGCCTCACCCAGGGCGCGGAACTCGTCCTCGAGCTCGATCCCCAAGGGCGGCCTGCGTTGGGCCATGAGCAGGGCCGCATCCTGGCATAGGTCGGCAATCAGGTCCTGATGCCCAAGCAACTGCAGCAGGGCCGGCCGAGCGAGCAAGGAAAACCTTGCCCTCATGAGGTCCTCCCTCACCTTACGCTTGATCAGATCGGCCTGGTGTTCCCGGCCGCTGACGACATCCGCCTGGACGGCCTCCCCGCGCAGCCAAGCCCTCAGCTGCCTGCTCAGCTCCTCTGCGGTGGCTTCCACCGCTTCCGCGTGCTCCCGGAAGGGCACAAACGCCCCTCGACCCACCACCCGCGCCAGAAACCTCTTCATCGCCGAACCTCCTCGATCTCACGCCCATCAA
Organism: uncultured bacterium; assembly: GCA_937122485.1. Taxonomy (GTDB): domain Bacteria; phylum Bipolaricaulota; class Bipolaricaulia; order Bipolaricaulales; family Bipolaricaulaceae; genus CAKZKH01. The sequence goes on from CAKZKH010000153.1 coordinate 7,233, forward strand.
GGACTCTCCACCGCCACGGCCATCACCACCAGATCGGACACATCCTCCGCCCGATCGGACAGGGCAGCCAGCTTCTCCAAAAACTCCCGGTTGAGGATCTTCTCAGCCAGCGGCAGCTCCGTGGAGAACAGCCTCAAGATCCCCCGGCGCAGGAGCTCGTCCACCCGGCTTTCTTTTCGCTCCACCTCGGCCGCCCTGCGGACCGCATCCCGATCCCGCCCAAGCAGAGCAACGATCGCTCCCTTGAGGTCCCCCACCTGCTCCAAGGTCACCTGAATCATCTCTCGAATCAGGGGGTGGAGGATGTCCGGCACAAGGATGCGCTGCAGGACCAGGAAGTCCAAAGTGTGTTCGGCGCTGTTGGCCAACTGATCCACGCCCTCCACGATGTCGAGGAGGTAGCGGCGTGTGCTGGCGAGCAAGGCGCCCTTGACGAGGAGCAACTCCGCCTCGCGCCGGACGTCATCGGCGCGGGACTCCCGGCGGTGGGTGTCCACGTTGAGCTCCTCCAGGACCTCCCACGGCGCGCCCTCCAGCTGGGCTGCGATGCCCCGGGCCATGGCCTGCACGGTTTCTTCCACCAGGGCCAGATGTTGGCCGAGGACCTCGCCCACCCGGTCCGAACGCCTGCGCCGGAATAAATCAGCAGCCACTTTGCCCCCTTTCACCCCCTAGGATATACTGCGGCCGCGGTGCGGAACAACTCTTTGAGGTGATCGAAATGAAGCAGGCCCATAGCTTGTGCCTGGTCGGTCACTCCGGCTCGGGCAAGACCGCGCTGGCTGAGGCGGTGCTTCGGCTGGCCGGGACCTCCGGGGACATCGCCCTCGATCGCACACCCGAGGAGAAGAACCGGCGCATTTCCATAGACCTGGCCATCGCCGCGCTCACCTGGCAAGGCCAGCGGGTGAACGTCCTGGTCACCCCCGGCCTGGGTGAGTTCGTTGAGGAGATCTACAAAGGGCTCGACGCAGCGGACCTGGCGATCCTGGTGGTGAACGCCGAGAAACCCGTGGAGGTCGTAACTGAGCAAGCTTGGGCCGTTCGCCAGACCCTGGGCCGTCCCGCCCTGGTGTTCGTCAACATGATGGACAAGCCTTTGGCCGACCCGGAAAAGGTGTTGGAGGAGCTTCGCCCGGCCTTGGAGGGAAAGTTCCTCCCCCTCTCCTACCCTGTCCGAGAGGGCGAGAAGCTTGTGGGGTTGGTGGACGTATTCACGGGGCAACCCACCGGGGGGGCCAAGTTCTCCGTCCCCCCTGCTACCGCCAGTCGGGTGGAAGAGCTTCGCACGGAACTCATCGAGGAAGCCGCTACGTTCGAAGATGCTCTGCTGGAGAAGGTTTTGGGCGAGGCCACCCTCACCCGGGAGGAAGTGCTTCCTGCTCTGCAGGTGGGCGTGAAGAACGGCAAGCTGGTGCCCGTCCTATGGGGGTCTGTCGCCGCCGGGGTGGGACTGCGGGAACTCTTGGACACCGCGGTGGCCCTGGTCCCCGAGGCTCCTGGGGCCGCGGGAACGGTCCTCCGCGCGTTCTCGTTGGCCCTCGATCCTTACCTTGGGCGTTTGGCGTACGTGAAGGTCTTGTCCGGCGAAGTACGGGAAGGGGACACCCTGTTCAATGTGGGCACCAAGGAAAAGCTCCAAGTTCGCGACGTGCTCACGTTCACAGGGGTGAAGCTCGAGAAGTCGGGGTCGGCCGGGGTTGGGGCCATCGCTGCACTTCCCAAGTTGGAAGGCGTGAGCTTGGGGGCCACGTTGGCTTCTTCGTCCGATGCGCCCGCGCTTGCCCCCATCCCGTTCCCCCGTCCGGTGTTCATCCGGGCGGTGAGCGCCAAGACTCAAAGCGACGACGAGAAGCTGAGCACAGCCCTGCGGGACCTCACTTCGGTGCGGGCGACCCTCACCTTCTACCGGGACCCGGTCACGAAGGAAGGGCTTTTGTCGGGGATGGGGGACGTCCAACTCGATGTCCTGGCTGAGCGCTTGAAGAACCGGTATGGGGTGGAGGCCAAGTACCGGGTTCCCAAGGTGCCCTACAAAGAGACGATCAAGAAGGCGGCCACGGCCCAGTACCGGCACAAGAAGCAGACGGGCGGACATGGCCAGTTTGGGGAAGTCCACCTCCGCATCGAGCCTTTGCCCCGGGGCAGGGGGTTTGAGTTCGCCGATGAGACCAAGGGTGGGGTGATCCCCCAGCAGTTCATTCCCGGGGTGGAGAAGGGGGTCAGGGAAGCCATGGAGGAAGGGATTTTGGCGGGGTTCCCTGTGGTGGACGTGAAGGCCGCCGTGTTCTACGGGATGTACCACGAGGTGGACTCCTCCGAGCTCTCGTTCAAGATTGCCGCCCGCACGGCGTTCAAGCTGGCCGCAGAGAAGGCCGATCCGGTGTTGTTGGAGCCGATCATGGCCCTCACGGTCACCGCTCCGGAAACATTCACCGGGGACATCATCTCCGACCTGAGCTCCCGCCGGGGTAGGATTTTGGGCATGGAGTCGGAAGGCGGACGGACAACGATCAAGGTGGAGGTGCCCCTGTCCGAAACCTTGTCCTACGCTTTGGACTTGAAATCGGTCACCCAGGGAAGGGCCACCTTCCAGAGTGAATTCCTCCGTTACGACTTCGTCCCTCACGAACTGCAAGAGCGCCTGCTCCCTCAGCTTCGGGCAGCCCATGAGGGTTGAGGCGTGGATGACCAAGGACCCGCCCGTGGTGACAGCCCGGGCGGGGGTGGGGGAAGCCCGCCGGTTTGCGGAGGAAGCTGGCCTGGCCTTGGTGTTTGTGGTCGATGAAAACTGCAAGCTCCAGGGCTTCCTCACCCGCAAGGCCCTGGACAGCGCCCCGGACCCTCAAATGCCTGTGGGGAAGCTGGCGACCCCCTTGACCGCAGTTCTTGCCCCCTCTGACCCGTTGGAGAAGGCAGCCGTACTCCTGGGGGAGCGGTACGTGGTCCTTCCGGTGGTGGACGGAGAGGGAACCTTGGTGGGGGTTCTCACCCGGGGGGACCTGGTCAAGGCCCTCACCCGCATGGCCGGTTTGGGGGAAGAGGGCATGCGCATCCGCATCCGCGCCCAATCGGCCGAGATCTACCGCGCCTTGGCCCTGCTGGGGGAGAAAGGGCTGCCCTTGGTCTCCGTCCTCCGCGGGGACCAGGACGACGCGGTGATCCACGTGCAAGGCGTGGGGGATCCCCAAGCGTTGCTGGAGGAGCTCAAAGAGGCATTGGGATGGCCGGGGGACGCCACGAGCTGAGAATCACCACGCGCAGCCAAGCGCAGGTCCTGGACATTACGGCCCTTGTCCAAGAGGCCGTTCACACCCTGGGCATCGGTCAAGGGGCGATTTTGCTGTTTTGTCCCCATACCACGGCGGCGCTGACGGTCAACGAGGCGGCCGATCCGGACGTGCGGGCCGACGTGGGCCAGGCCCTGGAGGCCTTGGTGCCCCGCTTGGCCTTCCGCCACACCGAGGGCAACAGCCCTGCTCATTTTTTGTCCGCGCTTTTGGG
>CAKZKH010000154.1 GCA_937122485.1 uncultured bacterium
ACGGATCCCTACGGTCAAGGTGTAGGGGAAGGTGGGATGGCTCTCCCGACACAGCACCCACACCTGCCAGACCCCGGCAGTCCCCGCCCGGTACTCCAGACCCATCCAGTTCCCCTCCACCTCAGCCACCTTGTTGCCGCTGGGGTCGAACAGGACCAAGATGCAGCAGGGGCCAGAAGGGACCTCCAGACGCAGGCTGAGAACCTCCCCAGCGCGGAGGTTGACCTTGTAACAGTCCTCGCTGTCCGGCTCGAACGGCGCCCCAGGCCAACCCAGCTCCGCCCGATACGAGCCAGGAGCCACGTACACGGCGTTGGCCCGGTGCGTGTCCTGGGCAAACGTCCGGATCAGAAGCGGAGCGCTGGAAGAAACCACAGGCAGGTCCACCCCGCCACGTCCGTCGGGCGAAGCAAGAGCAGCCCCCGTAGCAGGGGTAGCGGGTCCGGGGAGTGCCGAGACCATGGTCCCCGAGCCAGGGAGCGAGACCCGAAATGAGGTGCTTGCCACCCCCACAGGGACACCGGACTGCCGGCCATCCACCTGGACGACGAGCCGCGAACCAAGGCCAAGCTCGCGGGTGGACAGGAACAGTTGGCCAAAGTAGCCCACGGTATCGCCCACTTGGCTCACCCTGGAGAGAACAAGGGTGTACAGGCGAGAATCTCCCGCCCCAAGGGTGGCCACCTTGACCCTGAGCCAGACCTCGGCTGGACCGGCCCCTCCGGGGAAGCTCAGGAAGACCCCAGCCTCCAAGCTCAAGGAAAGGCCCGTGCCCGGACGTAGGCTCTGGAACTCCCATTCCGCGTAGTCCCGCTGCGACACCCAGTACAGCCCTCCCGCCGAGCGGGCGTTGGTGCGGAACAGGTCCGGCAAGTACGTGGATCCCCAACCCACCTCCACCGCCCCAAAAACGAGAACAACCAACCCCACCCGACTTGCCCTCAAGAGCAACCCCTGCATGGCTCCTGCAGTTTCTCCAAGGGAGGGCGAAAACCGAACACCTCCTGGGCCACGGAGAGCGGAATCCCGGGCCTTATGGAGCTGGTATTGCGCCCACCCCTTACGGGACAGATGTCCCTTGCCCTGGGTCAGAGCATGACCAGAAGCCCCAAAATCAAACAATAAACGGCAAAAGGCCAGAGGTAGCCCCGGCGGGCCACCTCCAAGAACAAACGAATGGCCAAGCTCCCGCTCAAGAAGGCCGTGGCCGCTACAAGGACCAGGGCGAAAGCCTGTTCTGGGGCGGGCCAGGAAGTTTGGGCCAGGGCGAACCCCGAAGCCCCAGCGATCGCGGGGATCCCAAGCAAGAAGGCAAACCGCGCTGCCAGAGGGGACCGAACACCGAGGACCAGCCCGGCACAAACGGTTACCCCAGAGCGGGAAATCCCGGGAAAGAGGCTTGCCACCTGGGCTAGACCTACACCCAGGGCCTGGCCCCAACCCACGCTCTCTCCTCGTGCCCTGCCCACCTTCAATTGCCCGAGGGCGAGGGTCCCCGCTGTAACCAGCAGGCCCACGCCCACAGCCTTACAGCTGCCAAACGCTTCCTCCACGGAGTTGTGGAGGATCGGGCCAAGGACAACCAGGGGAAAGGTGGCCAGAGCCAAGAGGCCAACTTCCCTCCACCCTTTCCCCTCCCAAGGTCCCCGAGCCAAACGAGCCAGATCGTGGCGAAAGGCGAGGAGCAAGGCCAAGAGGGTCCCCAGGTGGGCGGCGGCCTCCACCGCCAATCCAGGTGGGTCCACCCCCAGGATCTTCTGGGCCAGCACCAAGTGGCCCGAGCTACTGATGGGAAGAAACTCCGTCAGCCCTTGGACGAGCCCGAGGACGGCGTAGCGGATCACGGCCTTCCTTTCCCGGCAGGGAGAATCCCAGGGACAAGGCCCTGGTGGGACACCCAGTTACGCACCGCCCACATTTGATGCAGTCCGTGCTGTTGATGTCTCTATGGGGTTCAATCCCCATCGGGCAAACTCGCCCGCACACCCCACAGGCCGTGCACCGCTCTCCCTCCACCCGCAGGCCGAACAAGCTCACCCGGTTGAACAAGGAGAGGAGGGCCCCCATGGGACAGAGGTACCGGCACCAGAACCGGGCCACCAGGACCATCCCCACCAATGTCCCGGCCAGGGTCCCCATGTGGATCAAAAACGGCGTGTTCACCTGGGCCAGGCCCATCCCAAGGTAGGGAAGGGACGCCACCAACGAGGCCTCAGGGCACAGCTTGCAGAACCAGGAGTCCGCCACCCGCCAGGCCACAATCACCGTTCCCACAAGAACCGCGAACTTTGTCGCCGTGAGGCCCTTGCCGAATCGGCGGCGACGAAACGCCAAGAGATCGTTGAGGGTTCCAAACGGGCAGAACCACCCGCACCAGCCCCGACCCAGCGCCACTCCGTAGAGGGTGAGGGCCCCCACGAAATACAGGGGCACGGTTCGGGCAATCACCAGGTTTTGGAGTAGCCCCACAGGGCAGACCGTCACTGCCCACGGGCAGGCGTAGCAGTGAAGTCCGGGGTAGATCACGTGGGTCATCCCGATCCCCGCCACCCCCAGGAAAGCCAACACCACCCCCAACCCCTGGGCCACCCGGCGGACCTGACGAAGTCTCATCGCCCCACCCGGACCAGTTGTTGCAGGACCCTGTCTTCGATGTTGTCCGCCCCGAACAGGACTTGCCCCGACCCAGCCACCACCGTGGCCGGCACGACCAGCCTACCGGCCCGCAGGACCCCGGCCGCTTCGGCCCTTGCCGGCTCCCCTTCGGCATCCACCAGCTCCACTTCCACCAAGGGGTTGACCTGAGCCATGGCCTGAACTACGGCCTTGACGTACGGGCAGGACTTACACCACGCCGTGTAGAACACCGTCACCCGCACCCGGCGAGTCAAAGTGGCCAAGATGCTCCGGGCCTGGGCGGACAAGGCCACCTGTCGCCGGGGGGCTTCCTCGATCCCCACACAAGAGGTGCACAAGGTGGCCCCGACCCGTTCGGCTTGACGGGCCTGGCCCCGGCGAATCCCCAACGCCAAGGCCAGGGAGCCTCCCACCACGAGGAGGACGAGCACCACCACCAGCAACCGTCCCTTCAAGGCCCAAGCGGCGAGGAGCGCCACCCCCACCGCCACCAGGACCCACCAAGGGTTCCAGGAAGCCCGTACCGGTGCCTCTCGCCCCACCACCCAGGCAAGCTCCCCTTTGTCCACCATTTGAAAACAGGCGTCCCCGATGCAGTAGTGGTAGACAACAAGCACCAATCCCGCTGGGAGGGCAGTGGGCAGGTCCTGGGCCTCAAAAGCCAGGGTCACCGTCCGCTCCCCGAAAGGGGGAATGTTGCCCACCTCCACCTCTTGGGCCTTGACCCCGGCCGGCAGGTTCTGAACGAGGACCTTCACCTCTTCCGCTTCGTAAGGCGAAGTGTTCACCAGCTGCAAAGTCGTTTGAGTTTTGCCTCGGGCCACCAGCCCAGCCCGCGGAGGCAGGTTGAGCTCGAGAATGGACCTGGGCGGGCCCGCCGGCAGGACCACAGGGGGGAGCGGAACAGCCTCAGGAGCCTGGGCCGAACCCTCGGCCAAAAGCTCCATGATCTTCTGCTCCAATTCTCCACCGTGGAGGTCCCGGTAGCGAATGACCCCTTTTCGGTCCAACAGGTAGGAAGTAGGGATCTGGTACACCCGGTACATAAGGGCCAAGGAGTTGTCCCACTGCTTGCCCTCGAAGGCGATGGGCCAGGCTAGCCCCTCCCCCTCCACCACCCGCTTGAGCTCGGCGGGGTAGATGTCCAGACTTACACCCACGATTTCAAACCCTTGGCCCCGGTACTTCGCATGGAGGTCCTTGAGATGGGGCAGCTCGTTCATGCACGGTCCACACCAGGTGGCCCAGAAGTCGAGGAGGACCACCTTGCCCCGAAAGTCGGAGAGGGCCAGGCTCCGATCCTCAACAAGCGAAGTGAACCGGAAGTCCGGAGCCGGGTGGCCGGGGATCAACGCCGGCTTGGGAGGGGCATACACGGTGGGGGCCACCCGCACGAAAGTCCCGGACGGGGCCACCTGAGCCAGGCGGTAGGTCTTGTCCCCCACGGTGAACGTCTCCCCCAGCTCAAACCGCTCGTGGCCGTCCGGGTCAGCATAAAAGACCCCATCGCCATCCACGTCCACAGCGTAGAAGTCCCCTTTGGTTCCGTACACCCCGTCCAAGTCGCCATCCAGGAAAGCCAGGCGATACGAGCGCTGATCCACGATCAAGGTGCCCACCTTGGGCGCACCACCCAAGAGGTACACGTACCCCCGACCTTCCGGCCAAAGGATGGAGAGCGCGTAAGTGTAGGGCTCCCCGCCCGAGGGTTCCGCTCGCAGGCTCACGCTCCAGGTAGAGCGGCCCGGTCCCGCCGTGCCAGCCTGCCCTTCGTCGGTTGTAAGGCGGCGGTCGCGGTTACGATCAACCCAGAGGTTCACCTCCCCGGTTGCCCGGGTACCTAGAAGAACGGCGTACTTGGCCTGGCCCAGGGCAAACTCACCCCACAGGGCCGTGGCCAGGCTCGGCCCGTCGAATTTCACATCCTGAGGGCCTGTGGGCTTCAGCCGCAAGGGAACCGAAGCCTGAGCCCAGTCCCCCAGGCGGCTGCCGTCTCCCGGTTCCAGGCGCACTTCCACGTTCTGGGCCCATGCCCCCAGGGTCACAGCAAAAACGACAACCACCAACAGGTTCATCGAGCTCCCTTCTCCAACCATGCTGCGGCCCGGCTGAGCCGCTCGGCCACGCGCTTGGGCCCCGCCAGGGCCAAAACCTCAAACAGGCTGGGCCCAACCCGGGACCCCGTCACGATCACCCGCATGGGCAAGGCCACCAGTTTGAGGGGAATCTCCAGCCGGGCCAACACTTCCCGCACTGCCTTTTCCATGTCCTCAGCCGAACCGTTATCCAGATTCCCCAGGGCCTCGGCGAGGGCCCGCACCGCGGGGGCTAGCTCGGCCCGCAGGAGCTCCTCCGAGCCCGGGGGCCACTCCACTTCCCCCGGGAAGAGGAACCGTGCAGCGTGGGCTAGATCGACCACGGTTTTGCTCCGGTCCCGCAGGAGCTCCACCGCCTTCAAGAGCCGCTGGGCTCCCAACTCCTCCACCTCAGGGGCAGGGGCCACACCGGTTTCCACAAGGCATCGCCGAACCAACCCCGCCAGCTCGGCCACGGGTTTGCGCTTCATCCACTCGTGGTTGAGCCAAAGGAGCTTGGCCTCGTCGAACACGCTGGCCGACTTGCCCACGTCGGGGAGGTCAAAGTACTGGATCAGTTCCTCACGACTGAACACTTCCTGATCCCCGTGGGACCAACCCAGGCGGGCCAGGAAGTTGACCAAGGCCTCGGGGAGAATCCCCCTTTTCTCGTATTCCAGCACAGACACAGCTCCATGGCGCTTGGACAGCTTGGACTTGTCCGGACCAAGGATGAGGGGGATGTGAGCAAACAGGGGGGTCGGCCACCCCAAGGCCTGGTAGATGAGCATCTGCTTGGGGGTGTTGTTGAGGTGCTCGTCGCCGCGGATGACGTGGGTCACCCCCATGTCGTGGTCGTCCACCACGCAGGCGAAGTTGTAGGTGGGGGTGCCGTCGGAGCGGAGGATCACCAAGTCCTTGAGTTCGCGGTGCTGAAAGCGCACGTCTCCCGCCAAAAGGTCAGGGACGACGGTCGCTCCCTCTTTGGGGATTCTGAACCATACCGCGCCCTCGTGTTCGTAGGCTGCGCCTTGACGGAGCAGCTGCTCGGCCACCGCCCGATGGACTGCGAACCGATCGGTCTGGCGGTAGAACTCGTCCCAATCCAAGCCCAGCCAGCGCAGGGAGGCGATGATCTGGTCGATAGCCTCGTCGGTGGAGCGCGTGCGGTCGGTATCCTCGATGCGGAGGATGAACGTGCCCCCATGGTGGCGGGCGAACAACCAGTTGAACAGGGCGGTGCGCGCTCCCCCCACGTGGAGGTAACCCGTGGGGCTGGGCGCGAACCGAACACGAACGGCCGCCATGAGGACCCATTGTACCGATGGGCCTTGCACCCGCCCACGTCTTTTGCCTCCCCTGGGCCGGAGGGCTATCCTTGGGCCTAGTTCCAGATTCGGAGGAGGTCGCCCTTGGTCGTTGGAGCGTACGTGTTCATCCGTTGTCGCGGTGCTACCGAAGGAAAGGTGGCCGAGGTGATCCGGAGGAAACCCCACGTCAAGCGCGTGGATACCGTGTTTGGGGATTATGACATCATTGCCTACCTCGAGTTCGAACAGCCGCCCACCAGCTTCTCCGTGGCCGAGCTTCATCACTTCGTCACCGAAGAGATCCGCAAGGTGGAGGGGGTTTCCTCCACCAGCACCCACATCGTCACCGCCCACTACGAGGTGGAGCCGGAGCGCAAGGAGGTTCCATGAAGAAGGACCTCCTCCACTTCCAGAACTGGACCACCTCTGAACTGTGGGAGATCCTGGAGACTTCAGCCCACCTCAAACGCGAGCGCCGCAGTGGGGTGGACCACCAAGGCCTCCTGCGGGGCAGGACCCTCGCCCTCATCTTCCAGAAGCCCTCCCTGCGGACGCGCGTGTCCTTCGAGGCAGGGATGACCCAACTCGGCGGCCACGCCATCTACCTTGGCCCGGACGACATCAAGCTCGGCCAACGGGAAACCACCGAGGACATTGCCCTCAACCTATCCCGGTACGTGGACGGCATCATGGCGAGGGTGTTTGGGCACGAAATCGTGGAGGAACTGGCCCGCTACGCCAGCGTGCCCGTCATCAACGGCCTCTCCGACTCTTTCCACCCCTGTCAGGCGTTGGGGGACATGCTCACCATTTGGGAAAGGAAGCGGAGGCTGGAGGGCCTCACCTTGGCGTTCATCGGCGACGGCAACAACGTGGCCAACTCCTTGATTGAAGCCTCCGCCAAGCTGGGTCTGCGCTTTCGAATTGCCTGCCCGCCGGGCCGCGAACCTCTGGCCCAGGTGGTTGCAGAAGCCCGCACCTTGGGGGCAGAAGTCCAAATCCTTCACGACCCCAAAGAGGCCGCCCGCGGGGCCGACGTCCTGTACACCGATGTGTGGACGAGCATGGGCCAGGAGGCCGAAGCCCAGCTCCGCCGCCAACAGTTCCGGGGATTCCAGGTGAACCTGGATCTGCTCCAACTGGCCCATCCCCAGGCCTTGGTCATGCACTGCCTCCCAGCCCACTACGGGGAAGAGATCACCTACGAAGCCGCCCGCACACCCAACTCCGCGATCTTCGACCAGGCGGAAAACCGCCTCCACGCCCAAAAGGGACTGTTGGCCCTGCTCTTGGGACGGTGAGCCCTGCCTCCCCACCGCGAGGGCACCCGAGAAACGACATTTGCAGCCCTTGCCCGGGCTTTGTTCCGCCACTACCGGGCGGGGCAGTACCACGAAGCCTTGGCCGCAGCGGAAAATGCCGCCAGACTCTTCCCGGACAAGAGGGCCCGCACCGCCTTCTGGATTGCTTGCCTCAACTGCCGAATAGGAAATCCGGACGAGGCCCTTCGTGTTTTGCAGGCAGCGCGGCAAGAGGGGCACTGGTGGGGGGAGGCTACCTTCCGGGACCCCGATCTCGACCCCTTGCGCGGGCGACCGCAGTTCCAGGCCTTGATCGAGGAGTGCCGCCAGATCCAGCAGGCGGCTCAGGCCCACGCCAAACCCACGGTGCATACGTTCTTGCCCCAGGGGTTTCCGCCTCCCTATCCCTTGCTCCTGGCCTTCCATGGCCACCTTTCTAGGGCCGAAGAATGTGCCCCTCACTTTCAGGCTGTCCTGGGACTCGGCTGGGCCTTGGCCGTACTTCAAGGAACGCAGTTGGAGGGTGAAGAGGCCTATGTGTGGCTCGATCGCGCTCGGGCCGAACGGGAGATCGCTGGGCTGTTTGAGGGCATTTGCAGAGAACATCCCGTGGATGCAGGCCAGGTGGTCCTGGCTGGGACTTCTGCCGGGGGCGGGCAGGCCATCCGGCTGGCCCTCCAAGGCGGGCCTGTGCCCAGTCGTGGTTTCCTTGCCGTCATTCCCGGCATGCTCGACCACGCTGCCTGGGTTCCCTTGATTGCCCAGGCAGCCCGCCGTGGCCTGCGGGGGTGGATGCTCACAGGCGAAGAGGATCATCACCGCCCCACGGTGCTGGAACTCCAAAAACGTCTGGTCCAAGAGGGAATACCCTGCGAGCTGGAAATTGTCCCCGGACTGGGCCATGAAGTGCCCCAAGACCTCCGGGAAAGGCTGCGCCGCGGCCTCAGTTTCGTCCTGGGCCGCTAACAGGAACGCTCCGCCAACCCCCTCAAGCGCTCGGGCACTTCAGCAAGGGAGAAGGTTTGTGATTCGCCGGTCGCCAGGTTCTTAACTGTGGCTTGGTCCCGCACCAGCTCGTCCGGGCCGAGGATCAAGGCGTAGCGGGCCCGCTTGCCCGCGATTTCCATCATCTTGCGCAGCGAGCGACCCACGTAGTCCATGTCCGCGGCAAGGCCAGCTTTGCGCAGCCTGGTCAGTAGCTCCACCGCCGGCCGCTTGGCCTCCCCGCCAATGGGCACCACGTAAACGTCAAGAAGCGGCCGCTCCTGGGCTCCAACGCCCTGGCCGGTGAGCACCAAAATCAACCGCTCCATTCCCCCGGCAAACCCCACGCCCGGCGTGGGTGCCCCTCCCAACAGCTCCGCTAGGTCGTCGTACCGGCCTCCACCAAGCAAAGCGTCCTGCGCGCCTAGCTCCCGCGACGCCAGCTCAAACACCGTTCGGGTGTAGTAGTCCAGGCCCCGCACCAGCGTGGGATCCTCCACGTAGACCAGGCCCAGAGCGTCAAGGAAGGACAGAACTTGGCCGAAGTGCTCCTTGCACCCAGGGCAGAGGTGGTCTGTGGCGCGGGGGGCGGCGCCGGCCAACTCCCGGCACGCGGGCTCTTTGCAGTCCAGGATCCGCAGAGGGTTCTCTTCCAGCCGGCGCTGGCAGTCCGGACAAAGCCCGGCCGCATGAGGAGCAAAATAGCTCCGCAGGGCCTCCCGGTACTTGGGCCGGTCCTCCCGACAGCCGATGGAGTTCACCCGGAAAAGAAGGTGTTCCCCCCGCAACTCCAAGGCTTCCATGAGGTGCCAGGCCAGAGCCATCACCTCGGCGTCCAAGGCAGGATCCAAGGAACCCAGGGCTTCTACCCCGTACTGGTGGAACTGCCGCTGCCGGCCCATCTGGGGCTTTTCGTAGCGGAACATGGGGCCCAGGTAGTAAAGCTTCGTCACGCCCCCCTTGGCGTACAGACCGTGCTCGAGGTAGGCCCGCACCACCGAGGCCGTGGCCTCCGGCCGGAGGGCCAACTCCAGCCCCTTGCGGTCCGGAAAGACGTACATCTCCTTGTGGACCACCTCGGTGGTCTCTCCCACCCCCCGGGAAAAAAGCTCGGCCCGCTCCACAACCGGCAGGCGAATCTCCTCGTAACCGTACAACGCAAACACCTGCCGAAGCATTTCTTCCACAGCCTGCCAGACCCAGGCTTCCTCGGGCAGGATGTCCCGCATCCCGCGCACGCTTTCGACCCTCACAACGGCTCCTCCATGAGCTGCATTATCCTTGACTGCGCCTCGGCCAAGCAACGACAAGAACGCTCAGGACCGCCGAAAGCGGGAAGAGCCAGGGCAGCCGGCACAGTCATCCCCAAGCCGCGGGCAAAGCCGGCAATCCGCACCACAGGGGCTGAGCTCGGCCGCGTCCTCCACCGACCTCGGGTCCACATGAGGGGGATAGGCGGGGTGGTCCGTCTCGTACACCGCTGCTTGGACCAGCCCCAAACTGCCCTCGGGGTCGTCCGCAATACCCCGCAGCCACCACCTCCGTTCCTCGGGCAAGGCAAAGATGCCCACCACAAAGTTCCCAAAGGCGGAGAAAAAGTACACGTAAGGACAAGAGGCGAACATGTGGGCGATGCGGTCGGCCACATCCGGGCCGGGCGCTTGACCCAAGAGCAAGAAGCACTTGGTCATCGCCGCTCCCGCCACAGGTCACAGAGCTCCCCAAAAGCCGGGAGAAACCGCTGGGCAAAGTCCTGGGCGGTTTTGGGCTCCGGCTCGTTGAACACCGCCACATACGGGACCTCCAGCCCGCGGACCCTCAGGTACCCCGCGCGCGCGGAGGCCAGACTCTTCCAGTCGTCGAACTTGTAGGTGCGCTCCATCTCCTCGCGGGGGACGGAGTGGGTGAGAAGGCCGTCGCGGCGGTCCCGGTCGTAGCGGGCCACGTTGCGCCGCCAGGACTCCTCAAAGGAAACGTCGAGGTAGAGGATGGCCCCTTGCCCCAAAACCTCCTCGCTCAGCAGGTTCAGGGCCTCGCGGTAGCCCTGGGGCCCACCCCGGGAAAACTCCACAATCACTGTCTCCCCTGGACCGGCCGGGTGCTTGGCCAGCTCCGCGTTCAGGGAGAGAATGAGAAAGCTCCAGATGTGGTCGTTGGCCACGGCGTAGTTTTCCCCGCTGCGGCGGGAGTGGAGCCTTCCCTGGCCTACGGCCTCCCAGCGGTCGTCTTCCACAAACTTCTCCCAAAGGATGGGAAAGTCGTCGAGGACCCGAATTCGACCCAGGTGGTAGTACCGAACTCGCTCCTGGGGAGCAAGGCCGGTCAAGAACTGGATGAGCTCGGACTTGCCCGAGGCCGGCCGGCCCAAAAGGATCACATAGGGCAGGACCTTGGCCACCACGTAGGGGCGGTACTCCAGGCCCA
>CAKZKH010000155.1 GCA_937122485.1 uncultured bacterium
CTTCTGCTCAGATTTGACCAACACGGTGCGGGTTTGGTGGGGCTGCCCCGAGGGTCCGGACGGGAGCTCCTGCACCGACGACTCCTCCTGTCTTGCGGCCTCTGCTGACCTGGCCATAACCCAAGGGAGCCGCACGCCCACCGTCGTTGTCCAGGCCGATCTCAATCCCATGTCCATCCCCGCTTGCGGAGAAGGTGAACTCACCCTGAGCATCACCAATTCTTCCACGGCGACGGCTCGCGCCGTGGACGCGCGGATCACGCTGCCCTCCGGGCTCTCCTACGTCGCGGCGACGACCCAGATCAACTGCGGAGGTGGATTCGTCCCGTCTTCGGATCCGACGATCCTGGGGCAAGCGCTCACCTGGTACAACCAGGACGATCCGAGCGTGAACCTGTGCGCGGAGATCCCGCCGGGTGGCTCGGTGCAGGTCCGGTTCCGCGTGAAGGCCGACTGCTACGTGACCGCCGGCAATGCCTTGATCCGCGTGTGGTACTACGACTGCTGCGAGACGACCCAGCGCACGACCGACGGCTCCCGCTCGATCCCCCGGGCTACGCCGACCCTCACGATCACGAAGCTCCCCGCCACCGTCCCCTTGGACTGCTTCGACACGGGGAGCACGGTGGCCTGGCAGATCCGCGTCCAGAACACCGGGACAGCAAGCGCGGACTGGGTAAGGGTTGAGGACACGTTGGGGGCGAACCTGGTCTACGTGAGCTCAGCCCCGACGGCAACCTGGATGGGAGGCCAGAAGTGGGGCTGGGAGTTCGGCCCCTTGGCCCCTGGCGAGTCCAGGGAGGTGGAAATCATCGCTCGAATGAGCCAGCCCCCCAACGACTGTTCACCAACCCGCCGGACAGACACCGCCAGCGCCTGGTGGGGCTGCGGCGAGTTCGACGGCGATCCCAACACCCTGGAAGGTTGCCAAGGAGGCGGTCCTGTCACCGCCACCGCTCGGGCCACTGTACCCGACGTTTCTCTCAACCCCACGGACATTGT
>CAKZKH010000156.1 GCA_937122485.1 uncultured bacterium
GGCCAGGTGGCCGAATCCAACGAGGGCAACAACACCCGCCAGGTGACGATCACCGCCGCCGTGCCGCCCTTGTCGTTCACGATTGCCCTGGACAAGAGCACCTACACGGTGGGCGAGGCCGTGCGGATCACGGTGAACCTGTCCCGGGCGAGCTACGTGTACCTGGTGCAGGTGGACGCCACGAACAAGGCGGTGCTTTTGTTCCCCAACTTCTGGGAGCCCAACCCGCAGCTACCCGCCGGGCCCACGACGCTCCCCCGGGTGGGTACCTACACGATTCGGGCCGCTGAGCCCACCGGGACGATTACGGTGTACGGGTTCGCGGCCGATCGGGCGATCCCCTTCTTCCCCACCACGCTGCCCATGAGCTTTCCTACTCTGTCCACGAACGCCCCGCTGTTCCTGGCCCAGGTGCGGAGCTGGCTCAGTGCCAACGTGCTTTCGGGGAACTGGGCCGAGGCCAGCACCACGGCCACGATCCAGCCGGCGGCCAACATCCCGCCCACGGCGTCGTTCACCTTCTCCCCGGCCAACCCCTTGGTGAACCAGTGGATCACCTTTGACGGCCGGGGCTCGAGCGACCCCGACGGCACGATCGTGGCCTGGGCTTGGGTCTTTGGCGACGGGGCCACAGGCACGGGCTCGCAGATCACCAAGCGGTACACGAGCGCCGGCACCTACACGGTGCGGCTGACGGTGACCGACAACCGGGGGGCCACGGGCACGACGACCCGGACGGTGACGGTGACCGCGCCGAACCAGCCGCCGGTGGCGAGCTTCACGTTCACACCGGCGAACCCCGATCCGGGGCAGAACGTCACGTTCAACGCGGCGGCATCGTCCGATCCCGACGGCACGATCGTTTCCTACGCTTGGAGCTTCGGGGACGGGACGACCGGCACAGGGGTCACGCCCACCAAGACCTACGCGGCCGCGGGCTACTACACCGTGAGCTTGACGGTGACGGACAACGCTGGGGCCACGAACACGGCCACGAAGCCGATCACGGTGGGGACGCCCACAACCTTGCCGGGGATGCCGACGATCGACAAGCCGGGAGTCTACGTGTGGGGCGACCCGGAGAACAAGTGGCACGTCACCGTGGCCGGCGACGCGAGCTGGCCGAGCCCACGCAAGTTCGAGGTGACGCTCGAGACGCGGGGGGCGTTCTCGAACCGGGTGTTCACCCCTGCCGGGCCCACGCCAACGATCACCAGTTCTGGCGGCGTCACCAGGCTCGTCTGGACCGGGACAATCGCCTCCGGGTGGGCGGACCTCGCGTTCGATCTCACGGGGGCCACGGCGATGAACCTCATCCTGTACCTCGACACCGACGGTGATGGTGTCGCGAGGCCGGCGAGCGGAGCGAACCTCATTGTGTTCCTCCGGCAGTGCAAGGTGAACCCGCCAGGTGGCGGCAACCCGTTCGTTCTCTCCGCTCGGCCAGGGTCCACGGCGCTCTTGCCCTCGGCGAACTTCCGGGTTGGCGTGTGCGCCGGAGGCACGTGGCCCACCTGCACCGTCATCACCTGGGACATCGAGTACCTGGAGGCCGAGAAGGGCTGCCGCTAGGGAAGAGCAGGCTCTTCCGTGGGGCCCCGGCCGGCGAGCGGCCGGGGCCTTCTCTGTTTGCCTTGCCCTCCCACTTCCCCAAGGCAGGGGAAGTCCAGGTGTTTCTCTTCCCCACGGGGTCCACGGCTTTCCCTGCCCGAGAGATCGGGGAGGGCTAGGGAGAGGGCGGAACGCGTAGGAACCCCTTCCCGCCAGGACAGAGGGGCAAGCACGAACCCTCTCGCGCCCGGCCTTGTCTCCCCCTTCCAGGCCCTCACCCCGACCCTCTCCCGCCCGGGGGAGAGGGAGAAATAGGGATGCGGACTGGGTTGCCTCACCCCGACCCTCTCCCACCTAGCCTTGTCTCCCCCTCCCGCGTCTGGGAGGGGGTTAGGGGGAGGGCGAACGAGCACACTGCACCCTCACCCCGGCCCTCTCCCACGAAGGGGAGAGGGACAGATAGGGATAGGGGCTCGATCGCCTCGCGCCAAACCTCTCCCAGCAGGGGAGAGGGAGACATTAGGGTATGAGCTGGATTACCTCACTCCAGCCCTCTCCCGTCGTCGTTCAACCGCGGCGCGTGCGTTCGAATTCGTCTACGGTGATGCCTACATCCTTAAGGATGCGACGCAGGGTCCCCCTTGCCACGTCCCGGGAGTGGAGGGGCACCGTGGTCCAGCGGCAGTCCGGGTGGTGGAACACCGCGTGGCTGCCACTCTGGCGGATGCGCGCGAACCCGAGGCGCTTGAGGACCCTGACCACGTCATCCGGCCGAGCCGGACGGAGTCTCAAGGGTCACCTCGACCTTCTCCACTGCGGTCTCAACCGGGATGGGCTCGCCGAGATCCTGGCGCGCTTGGAGGTGAAGGGCAATGGCGTCGCGGATGTGGTCGAGGGCTTCCTGGTAGGTGCGTCCCTGGGTGTAACACCCCGGAAGCGCGGGACAGACGGCGATGTACACCCCGTCCTCGTCGCGCTCAATGACAACCGTGTACCTGTAGGTCACCCGATCCCTCCGCATAGCATTGTACGCCGGCCGCCTCACCCCGACCCTCTCCCGCCCGGGGGAGGGGGAAGGCAGGGCGGAAGCAAAGAGGCAAGAAGAAAAGAAACGGGCCCCGGAGTCCGGGGCCCGTAGGTGTACCGCAACTGAGGCTAGACTAGAACGTGAACGTCCAGCCGAAGCAGAACTGCTGAGTGAAGCACCCGCCAACACCGACGCGGCCGCTGAAGGTGAGGGTGAAGTTCGTCATGATCGGGACGTTGATCGTCCAGGTCATCCGGGTCAGGTCGAAGAACCCGCCGCCGGTGCCGAAGTAGAAGCGCAGGGTGACGTCGTACTTCCCGCCGCAGCAGCCAGGTCCGCAGAAGCCGATCTTCACGAGCTCAAACTCGCCACACGTGGTGCTGAACGCGTCGGCCGACGGGATGACTTTGTTGACCTCGGTAACGTTGAACGCGTTCACGAACTCGATGTAGTTGCAGTCGGCGATCGTGCAGCGAATCCGGAACCCGTAGATCTCGATTCCGGACCAGACTTTCTTATCCTTATCGTAGACGGGGTTGCCCCACACCGTGAAGCACGCGTCGGCAATCCCGGCGAACTTCGGCGTGAGCTCAACCTTCTTGTAGTCCACGCCGTAGGTCACGCTGACGTCTAACGACACGCCGCAGCACAGCGGGATGTTGATCCCGGTGATCTTGATGTAGTCGAAGCCCTTCTCCTTGAGGAAGGAGAGCTCGGCGTCATACTTGATCCCGCAGCAGAGGTCGACCCCCTTCAGGGTGATGAGGGCCTGGTAGAACTCGATCCCCTCGCAGCAGTCGGCGAACGTGGCCTTCACCGTGATCGGGGCCACCGTCGCACTGAAGATGTACATCATCCCAAAGGCGGGGGTCTGCGGGCACGGCGTCACATCCGGCCACCACGGCCCCCACGGCCAGCAGAGGGTCGTCTTGAAGAAACAATCGTTGTAGTCCGTGTCCCAGTGCCGGACGGTGAGGCCGAGGGCGAGCCCGCCGAAGTCGAAGCTCGTCACGAGGTCCATCCCCATGTACTCAGGGACAAGCGGGGCGAACCACATGCGGTTCGTGATCGAGAACGGCCCGAACGCGCCCCTCGTCGTGAACGAGACCCGATCGAGGCCCGTCGCTGTGAAGCGGAGCGCGCCCGTGACGTCAAACCCGGCGACGGTGTAGGTCAGGGACAAGGTGCTGGTGAGCGACGTGGTCGGCAGAAGGCACACCGTGGCTGTCCAGCTGCCCTTGATGGCGATCTGAGAAAAGCCCAACGCACCAAACGTACACAATGCAACCAAAATCGCGAGAGCCCGCTTCATGAAACTGCCCTCCTTTTACATCTCTTGTGGTTTTTCCCTGCTTTCCAACCTTAGGCCCAAGGCGTGTTCGCCTTGCACTGCTGGTACTCCCTTCTCTCCGTTCTCACCCCCTTCAGCTCAAACGGTTGGCCTCCCCATTATAGGCAGGGTGCCCCGGCTGTCAAGACCCAACCCCCGCAAGGCGAAGGGAACTGTGTCCGTAACGGAAATTACCTTCGGCCGGCAGGTCCAAACAAGAAAGGGCCAGTCCCTGCGGGTCTGGCCCCGAGCACCCCAGGCCCCGGACCCTGGCCGGGGCCCCCTCAACCCCCTAGAACCACAGGCCGATGGCCACCGCCGCCAGGGCCAGCACCACCGCGGTCACCCCCAGGACAAACGCGGTCTGGGCCCGCTGGGCCGTCTCACCCCCGGTCATCCCTTGCTTCTGCAGGTTCGCCAAGTCGGCCCGCACCGCCGCAATCTCCCGGGTCAGGGTAGCGTCCAACGCCTTGACCTTGGTGTCCAGGCTGGCCACCGTTGTGGACAGGGCGGTGTTCGTCACACTCCCCTCCACGTTCTTGATGGCCCGGTACACCCACAGGGCCCCATCGTAGCGGGTAAGCGGTTGGGTCCCGGCGAACTCGCCCCCGGCCCCGATCGTGATCACGCCTCGGCTGACCAGGTCCCGGAGGGCCGTGTACGCCGGGTGGGAAGTGGGCACGTCCACGAACATCCCGCCCACGCCCCCATCGGCCAGGCCGGGGGTAAGGGCCCACAGGGACAAGGCCGCCAGTCCAACCACCACAAGCACCAAGCGCTTCATAGCTCGATCGCCTCCTGGTCTGGGTTCACTGTGGTCCAGGTTACGGACCCGTTGGAGGGCCCACAAGGAAAGGGGTGCGATGGGGACAGGACAAGCGGCCGCTGGGCAAGGGAAGCCCGGCCCCTGGCCCTTCTATCGCTTTCGCTGCTTGATTCCCCTGGGTTCCCAACTCTCCTCCTCCCTGGGGGTGCTCAAATCCCCTCCTCCTGGAGGGGGCAGGGCCAGGGAGAACGTGGCCCCCTCGACTTTTCCTCGTCCATTTCTGAGTCAGGAAGAGGCGGGGAGCACCGCCCAAGCGGACCCCTGTCACGGCCCGGCCATGGCGAACTTCCCCAGGGGAATAAGGCAGCCCCGACGTTCGGGAGGAACCGGAGGCGCTCGAGCCACCCCGCACACCCGCCCAAGAAGCTCCTCTCTCGGCGCCCCGAGCCCGAACCTCCTGCCCCAAAAAGGTCCGAGGGCTGTGTGCCCTCCCTCGGGCCAGGCCGAGCGGTTGTTTCAACCTCCGGAGTTCCCTATCTTTGCGGCATGACCGAGGTCCGGATCCAAGGCGGCACGGTCGTGACCTCCCGCAAGGTGGGCAAGGCCGACGTGCTCCTGCGGGACGGCCGCGTGGTCCGGGTTGGCTCAGGAATTCGGGGCGGCCAGGCGTTTTCCGCCCGCGGGCTTGTCGTCCTCCCCGGTGTGGTCGACGCCCACGTGCACCTGGAACTCCCCGTGGGCGGAACCCGCTCCGCCGACGATTTCCTCACCGGGACCCGGGCCGCCGCAGCCGGGGGCGTGACCACGGTGGTGGACTTCACCGTGGGGGCCCAAAACCTCTCCCTTCCCGAAGCGTTCACCCGCCGCCTGGACCAGGCCCAAACCGCGGTGGTGGACTTCTCTTTCCACGCGGAGATGGTGGGCTGGACCCCGGACCGGGCCCAAGAGATCGCAGAAGTGGCCCGGTTGGGCTTGGGCTCGTTCAAGTTCTACACGGCCTACGCTTCGTCGGGGCGGCGCACGGACTTGGGCACCTTGCGCCGGGCGATGGAACTCATCCGCGACGCCGGGGGGGTGGCCATGGTCCACGCCGAAAGCGAGGAGCTGGTGGATCCCCACGGGGGCCCGTACCCTTGGGCCCGGCCGGAGGTCAGCGAAGAGGTGGCCATCGCCGAGGTGGGCATCTTGGCCCGGGCCACGGGCTGCCCCACCTACATCGCCCACATCTCCTCGGCCCAGGGCCTTGCGGCCCTGCGTCAGGCCCAGCGCCAAGGGGCTCCCGTCGTGGGCGAGACCTGCCCCCATTACCTTCTGCTCGACGAGAACGTGCTCGGCCGGCCCGATGGGCACCTGTTCACGGTGACACCCCCTTTGCGCAAAAAGAAGGATCAGCAGGCCCTTTGGCAGGCCTTGGCCCAAAAGAAGCTTCAGGCCGTGGGCACCGACCACTGCCCGTTCACCCGGGCCCAAAAGGACCCGTATCGCGACGCCCCCACAAAGATCCCCTCCGGCCTTCCCGGCGTGGAAACCCTCTTCGTGCTCCTGTTTTCCCAGGGGGTGGCCCGCGGCCGGATTGGCCTTTCGGATTTGGCCTGGCTTTTAGGGGAGGGGCCGGCCCGGGCGTTCGGCCTTTACCCCCAGAAAGGGTCCCTCCGCCCCGGGGCCGATGCCGACCTTGTCCTCCTCGACCCCAAGGCTTCTTGGACCCTCCACGCCCAGGACCTCCACATGGCCACGGACTTTTCTCCCTACGAGGGCCTGCGGGTCCAGGGCCGGGTGGTGGCCGTGCTCTCCCGCGGGGAATGGGTCTACCAGGACGGGGAGCTCTTGGCCCAACCCGGCCGCGGCCGGTTCGTCCCCGCGCGGCCTCCCGCGCTCCGGGTCCGCCAACGCTAGACCCCTCAAGGGTTGCAGCTCGCTACAATGAACCCAAGGAGGTTCACATGAAGCGAGCGGTGCTGGCAAGCGTGGCCTTGTTGGGCGCCCTGGTTCTCACGGGACCAGGGGCGGAGATGGGACTTGGGGCAGGGGGATTCCTCGCGGGCCTGCTGCGGCTGGACCTTGCTCCGTTGAACGGGGAGCTGAGCT
>CAKZKH010000157.1 GCA_937122485.1 uncultured bacterium
TAGTTGCTCTGCCCAAAGTTGCCGTAGAGGGCCACGATGGAAGCCGTGTTGATGATCCGGCCATGGCCTTGGGCCACCATGATGGGGGCCACGGCTTGGGTCACATTGAAAGCGCCCTTGAGGTTCACCGCCAGTACTTTGTCCCAGTCTTCTTCAGACATTTTGACCAGCTGGGCGTCACGGGTGATGCCCGCGTTGTTCACCACAACATCGATCCGGGAGAACGTCCCTAGGACATCGGCCACAGCTTGTTGCACCTGATTGCGGTCGGCCACGTTCATGACGAAGAAAGCAGCCGTTCCTCCACTCTGGTGGATGGTCCGGGCCACCTCCTCACCTTGGGGATCAACGTCGCACACCGCCACGCTGGCTCCCTCCCCGGCGAACAGCACCGCCGCTTCCCGTCCGATCCCTCGAGCTGCTCCGGTGATGACCACCACCCGATCACGCATTCGCATCCCCACCCCCTAGATCCAGCGGAAGAGGGCCGTGGCCAGCACGAACCCCGCCCCCGAGGTGCAGAAGGCCACGATGTCCCCAGACTTGACTCTGCCCTCTGTCTCAGCATCCCACAGGGCCATGAACGCGGAAGCGCTCCCGGCGTAGCCAAACTTGTCTGCTACCCAATGGGTTCGCGTCTCGGGGAGCCCCAACGCCTGGAGTGTGGCCAGCACCGCCTGGTATTCCACTTGGTTGGTGAGGAGGAGGTTGATGTCCTGGGGTTTGCAACCGCCGCTGTGGGCGGTTTCGGTGAGGATCTGGGGCCACCGGACGGCGTTGAAGTCAGGGGGAACACGGTGGCCGTTTTCGTGAAAGCGCAAGTAGTGCTTCTTCTGCTGAACAAGGGACAGGTCCAAGGGGCGTGCGGTGCCGATGTAGATCCCATAGGTGTCCCAGAACGCCCCCTCGGTTTTGATCTTTCCCGCCAGGAAACCAGGCTGATCCGAGGCCGAAAGTACCACCGCCCCGGCCCCGTCGCTGAACAGGGTGGCCAAAACCTTGGTAGCGGAATGGGCATAGGGAGACCAGTCAATCCACTTGGTCATTCCGTAGGCTCCCACAACCAGCACGTGGTGGATGGCCGGGTCGAAGGTGATGAAGTGGGCGGCGCTGATGAGGGCGATGGTTTCGTCAGCGCAAGCGGCGTTGACGTCAAAAGTGCCGGCGTTGATTGCGCCCAGCTTGTGTTGAATGATCGCCGAGGTAGGAGGCGTGACGTAATCCGGGGTGTCGGTGGCCAGGATGATGAGGTCAAGTTCTTGCGGGGCAAGTCCCGCGGCCCGGAGGGCCTCTCGTGCGGCCTGGACGGCCATGTCAGAGGTGCTCTCCTCGGGTTCGGCAATGAACCGCCGTCCGATACGCTTGTCCTGGAGGTAGGTGGGGACGTCATACTCCAGGAGGCGGCCCAACTCTTCGTTGGAGACCTCCCGCTTGGGGAGGTACATACCCACTCCGGCGATGCGCGCGTGCCGCCTCATGGTGACCTGACAGGTGAATCAGGTGTCAGGCAGTATAGGTAGCCCCCTACCCCCTGTCAAGCCCCCCTAGGCCTCCAACCCCCGCAGTACGAGCGAAGCGTGGTCCTGAACCGCCCGTTCTCCTGCCCGAGTCCCCTTTTCCCACAGCACCCACCGCTGCCCCCCCAGGTGGGCCATGCCCGTCAGCACGTAAGCTAAGTCTTGAGGGTTCATCCGGCGTATCTCCCCGCGATGCATCCCCTCCGCAAGCCGCTCGGCGTACCTTTGGGCCAACCGGGTGTAGTGCCACCTCCCCATGCCCTCATCCACGAATTCAGCTTCCCGCAGGATCCGGTACGCCCCCGGGTGGCGCTCCACCCACTTGAAGAACGCCTTCAACCCCACAACCTCGGCGGTGCGACGATCCCGGCAGGCCGCTACAGCCCCGCTCAGCCCACGCCGCAGCTCCCGACTGACTTCCCGTACGAGCTCCTGAAACACCGCCACCTTGCTGGGGAAGTACAGGTAGAACGTGCCTTGCCCGACGCCCGCCAGGTAGGTGATTGTGGAAACCGAGGTTCCGTGAAAGCCGGCCTGCCCGAAGGCCCGCTCCGCCGCGTCCAACAGGGCCTCCCGCGTGGCCTCCCCTCCTTCCTTGGTCTCGGCGCTTGCTGTGATACGGTTCCCAAAAGTGGCCGGGGAAAGGTCCGGTTCTCCTTCGGTCCAGGGAACAGCGCGGCTATCGATGCCGTGTAGAATCGTTTCCATCCCCACCCTGCGCGCCTCCGCGGGCACTGGGCTGGCCGACCACAACACGTAGTGAGCCAACAGAAACAGAGCGGCTCCCACAATGGCGTAAGCCACCACCTCCGGGTTGAGGTCCCGGAACACCCCCTTCTTGGTGCCCTCGCGGACCGCATCGGCAAACACAGGGGCCAGCGCGGCGTAGAAGTGCCGCGGAATCTCGGGACGCACAAACTCCGCCTCCCGGAAGACCCGAAACACCCCCTCGTGTTCGGTCAAGAAATCCAACAAGGCCGCGTAGGTGCAGGCCAGCTTTTCCTGGGGAACAGTGGCAAAAGAGCTCGCGTCCCTGAGGTGCGCCACCAGCCGCTCCTCGAGGTCCTTCACCAGCCGGACGAACACGTCCTCCTTGTTGGCGAAATACAAGTAGAACGTGCCCTGGGCCACCCCGGCCCGGCGGCAGATGCCCGACACCGAAGCCCGCTCAAAACCCCGGGCCCTAAACTCGGCCTCGGCGCTGCCCAAAAGCCGCTGCAACGTGACTTTCCCCTTCTCCTTGGGAATCGGTCGCTGCTGGCTTTCCTCCTCTTTGGCCATCGCCGGGACCAGGGCAGTTTAGCACGCCCGTCAGCCAACCCACAATCCTTCCTGCAGGGTCGATCCGCCCCCACGTGAACTTCATGATCGCGGCCAGGGAACCTCGGAGCTGGGCAAGGTGTAAACCCAAAAACGGTCCTTCCGGACCCAATAAGGAGGTCAACATGAAGGTCAAGTTTGGCGTCGCTGTGGTTTTGGCCTTGGTGGCCTTGGGGGCGGGCGTGGCCTGGGCGCAGGCCACCATCCCTGCTTCCCTTGTGGTGACAAACGACAACTGTCCAGGCGGGGTCCAGATCACCCAGATCTTTTGGGTGCGCGACGGGACGCCTTTGCACGTGCAGCTCCTGAGCCCGGCGGTGACGATCCGCCAGGGGGAGAAAAAAGAGTTTAAGTTTGAGCTCTCTTCAACCCCGACGGCGGCCGTGATCCGCGGCCAGGCCATCTTGTTTGCGGTCGCGGCGGCTCCTTTTGAGATCAACGTGCCGGTGGGGCAGTCGGTGCAGTACCAATGCGGGACCATGACCGCCACGGCCGGTGTGCAGCCCCCCACCCAACCCTCGGAGCTGCAGCTTCCCCCGCAATTGGCGGGCTTGCGGCCGGGGATGCCCCCTGCATCTCTGATCGCCGCCCTCCGCGGGGCTGGGGCCGAGGTCGAAGAGCAGGGAAGCCAGACCAGGCCTAAGTTGAGCGACACCGAGGACCCCATGCTCATCGGCGCTTTCGGGGCTGGGTTCCAGGCCGTGGCCATCTGGGCCAGCTCGGGAACGGGCCTGTTGCGAGCGGCGGTGGTATTCGACCGGCCTGCGGCTCCCATCTACCTGTGGATCGTAGGGCTGCCGACGCTGGCTTCGTGCGTGAGCATCCCGGCGCCGGGCGGCTGCTTGGAGGTCTCCTGCGACAAAACTGCGGCCTTTGAGCCCTTCACCACCTTCGGGACGGCCCCTGTCCCAGGGACCGTGTTCTTCATCCTCATCATCAAGCTGGGCGGCCCGGCCATGCCCTACGTCCTGGCCCTTTCTGGTTAGCAGAAGCCCGTCTTGTGCGAAGCGGCGAGCCTGGCTCGCCGCTTTTTTATGCCATCCTCGTGCCTGCCCGTGGGCCCGGGGTTTTGTCCCACACCTCGCAGGCCCAAATCCGGTACACCCCGGGAAAATCCCGTCGCGGCCCCCCCGGCAGGTGGAATAGATCGTGCAGGGCCACCACGTAGCGGTACACCGGATGACCTGGGGTCACAACCTCCACCACCCCGTTGACCAAGAAACTCGTGTTGCGGTACGAAGAAAACAGCACCGAGCACCGCGGGTCCTCGTGCACGTTCCTCCACGTGGCCTTGCCGTAAAGCTCGATCGTAGTGAGAACCCGGTCGTCCCAACTCTCTTTCTCGTACAAGTGGAGCAGAAACTCCAACCGTTCCTTGCGGGTGCTCTCCTCTCCCTTCGCCCCAGCCTTGGCGATCAGCTCCTCCAGCGCACCCGTCCAGCCGCCCAAGTCCCCCCTGGGCAAGAGACCGATGCCCTTGGCTGCGACGTTCAGGGGGAACCCCTGGGAACTGGCCGTGGCCATGTAGCCTGTGTGCACGGCGAACTCCCGCTCCCCCTGCCCAGTGAGGAAGAACCGGAGATTGTTTATTCGGCTCGTGAGCTGCCAGGCCATGAAGCGTTCCCCCAACGACACCAGAGGGATCTCTTCCTGGTGAGAACCTTCGCCCGTGAGGCGAACCAGCCTGGGCGCGGACTGAGGCACGAACTCCAACCGGTAGCGCAGTTCCATCGTGCACCTCCCCTAGGCCCCCAAGGATAGCAGGAGGAGGCTTTGTGTCCTGCGAGCGCGAGAGGCTATACTGTGCCTGGAAAGGGGTAGCGATGGAACAGCTGGTTCGGTACGGGTTGGAGACCGCTTCTCAGTTGGGGGCCGACTTCGCGGAGGTACGGGCAGAGCGGAGGGTCGAGGAGACCATTTCCACCAAGAACAAGGAAGTGGAGTCCCTTTCCCAGCGGGAGACCCGAGGAGTGGGAATCCGTGTTCTTTATCAGGGGGCGTGGGGATTTGCCGCCACCGGGGACATCACCAAAGCCGGGGTGCGCAAGGCTGCCCGGTCCGCCCTGGCCATTGCCAAGGCCACAGCGAGCCTTCACCAGGACGAGGTTCGCCTCGCCTGGGAGCCGGCCCACGTGGCCACCTTCACCACCCCCTACAAGCGGGATCCCCTCAAGGTCCCCTTGAAGGAGAAGCTGGACCTTCTCTTTGCTGCTGCGGACCGGATCCTGGCCGTCAAGGGCGTGGCCATGGCCAAGGGATCCATGGCCGCTTGGCAGGTCCACAAGTGGTTCGCCAACAGCGAGGGGAGCCTCATTCACCAAGAAATCACCACCTGCGGGGCAGGGATTGAGGCCTTCGCCGCGGGAGGGGGGGAATTCCAGCGCCGCTCGTACCCCTCCTCGTTCGGGGGCGACTTTGCCAACGGTGGCTACGAGTTCATCGAGGGTCTCCGGCTTGAGGACAACGCCCCACGCATCGCCGAGGAGGCCGTGGCCTTGCTCACGGCCCCCGTCTGCCCCACCGGCGTGTTCGACGTCATCATCGGAGGCTCGCAAATGGCCCTGCAGGTCCACGAGTCCCTCGGTCACCCTTCCGAGCTCGACCGGGTGCTGGGAACCGAGCTGTCCTACGCGGGGGGGAGTTTCCTGGACACAGCCAAGTTGGGGAAGTTCCAGTACGGGTCGGAGATCGTGAACATTGTGGCCGATGCCACCGCTCCGGGGGGGTTGGGCACCTTTGGCTACGACGACGAGGGAGTTCCCGCCCAGCGGGTCGACCTTGTCAAGAACGGAATCTTCGTGGGTTACCTGACTTCCCGGGAGACGGCGCCCAAGATCGGGGCCAAACGCAGCGGGGGGGCGGCCCGGGCCTCCAGCTGGGCCCGCATCCCCCTCATCCGCATGACCAACATCAACCTCCTCCCCGGTCAGGGAAGGCTCGACCGGCTCATCGCTGGAACCGAGCGGGGCATCTACTTTGAGACGAACAAGTCCTGGTCCATCGACGATCGGCGAGTGAACTTCCAGTTCGGGACCGAAATCGCCTGGATGATCGAAAACGGCAAGAAGACCACGATGCTCAAGAACGCGATGTACACTGGCCTCACACCCCAATTCTGGGGCTCGTGCGTGGCCATCTGCGGCCCGGAGGAGTGGCGGCTGTGGGGCCTGCCCAACTGCGGAAAAGGGGAGCCGGGCCAGGTGATGCAGGTGGGGCATGGAGCTGCTCCGGCCAAGTTCGCAAACGTCCAGGTGCGGGGGGCGGCATGATCGTCTGCGAGTTCTCCATCGTACCGATCGGCAAGGGGGAGTCCGTCTCCCCCTTTGTGGCCCGCTGCCAAAAGATCGTGGAAGAGAGCGGCCTGCCCCATCAGCTCACGGCCATGGGGACCCTCCTGGAGGGCGAGTGGGATGAGATCATGGCGGTGATCAAGAAGTGCCACATGGCCGTGCGGACCGAGTGCCGGCGGGTGTCCACCACCATCCGCATCGATGACCGGGAAGCCCCGCCCGGAAGGCTGCAGCAGAAAGTCCGCTCCGTGGAGGAAAAACTCGCTAAGCTCACCTAGGTCTTTTGGGCTAGGGGTTCCCCCGCAGGGGGAGCAAGTTGAGCACGTAGTGCATGTAGAAAACGTAAACTGGGGCCGCCGCCAAGATGCTGTCGATCCGGTCCAGCATCCCTCCATGCCCGGGGAACACGCACCCCGTGTCCTTCACCCCTGCAGCCCTCTTCACCAAAGACTCAAACAGGTCCCCCAGCTGCCCAAACGCCCCCACGGAAGCGCCCAACAGGGCTACGTGGGGGAGCCAACTCCAAAAGTCCTGCCAAAATTCGGGGAAGATGGCGGCGCCGACAATGGCTAGGATCAGTCCCCCCCCCACCCCCTCCCACGTCTTGGCCAGGGAAATGCGGGGAAGGAGGCGATGGCGCCCCAAGGCGCTGCCCACAAAGTACGCCCCGCTGTCGTAACCCCACATGATGAGCAAAAAGTGCAGAACAAACCAAAATCCCCCGCGGTACATGAAGTACACCATGGCCAGCATCCCCGGGATGTACAAGAAGCCAAAGATGCCGGCGAGCGAAGCGTAAAACCCTAGCTGGGCCCCCCGGCGGAAGAAACTGTACATCACGATGAGGTAGGCAAACCCCCAGGCCAGGACCAAGGAGAACTTGCCTTCCCAGGGGACGAGGAGCATGAGGAACGCCACAGCCGAGAATAAAAAAAGCTCCCTCGGCAAGGGGATGCCCAGCTTGGCCACGAGGTTGAGGTACTCCCATCCTGCCACCACGGCCACCACGGAGAGAAACAGGCAGACCGCCCAGTCGGCCTGGTACTTGCTGGTCAGCCAAAACAGGCCAACGACCAGGGGGATGACCACGAGGGCAGTCAGAATCCTCTGGACCGCGTTCTTCATGGAGTCACCCGCCCGAAGTTCCTCCGTCGCCCTTGGAAGTCCGCCAAGGCGGCGAGCAGACCCTGCTCGGTGAAGTCCGGCCACAGGGTGGGGGTGAAGTACAGTTCGGCGTAGGCCGACTCCCAGAGGAAGAAGTTGGACAACCTTTGCTCCCCCCCTGTGCGGACGATGAGGTCGGGATCGGGGATGTCCCAAGTGGGAAGAAGTTTGCGGAAGTCCTCTTCGTGGAGGTCTTCGGGGGTAAGGAGGCGGCGCTCAGCCAGGGCCATGGCCCGGCGCACCCCTTGCAGCACGGCCCACCTCCCTCCGAAGTTCAACGCCACCGCCAGGGTCAGGCCAAGGTTGCCCTCGGTCTTGGCCTCGTATTCCTCGATGACCTTCTGAAGTCCCTTGGGGAGTGCACGAATGTCCCCCAGCACCCTCAGGCGGACCCCGCTTTCCACCAGTTCCCGTCCCTTCTCCCGGACAAACCCTTCCAACAGGTCGAAGAGAAGGCTCACCTCTTCCGGGGGCCGGCTCCAGTTCTCTGTGGAGAAGGCAAACAGGGTCAAGTACGGGAAAAGCCGCTCTTGGCCAACGAAGCGGACGATGCGTTCGGCGGCCAACGCCCCTTGGCGGTGGCCCTCGGTGCGGGGCAGTCCGCGAGCCCGGGCCCAGCGGCCGTTGCCGTCCATGATGAGCGCCACATGGGTCGGAAGCGGACTTTTCTTGACGCGGTCCATCAGCTCGCTGTTCATGCCTTCCTATCTTGCCCAGCTGCCCGGTTTCCTGCTAGCTTTCTTGAAGATGAGCCAGGAGCCGCTCCCGTTTGCGCCGCAACACCTGGGCTTCTGCTTCGGCCTGAGCCACGACCTCAGGCGCCGCCTTGGCCCGAAACTGGGCATTGTTCAAGCGGACCTCCAGCTTTTGCAGGGCCTGGTCCGTTTGGT
Organism: uncultured bacterium; assembly: GCA_937122485.1. Classification (GTDB taxonomy): domain Bacteria; phylum Bipolaricaulota; class Bipolaricaulia; order Bipolaricaulales; family Bipolaricaulaceae; genus CAKZKH01. Next base: position 8,182 of record CAKZKH010000157.1, read on the forward strand.
CAAGGTCCTTCTGCAGCTGATGGCGCATGGCCTGCCAGTCCAACCCGGCCAAGGAGAGAGCGAAGGCCAGATCGCGGACGGCCCCCCGGGCCCAGCCCGCCGGGGCACGAAAACTCGGATTGGCCCGGACCGAGGCCACCCCGGCCAGCCTCTTGATGTGCTCCCCTCCCTCCACCGCTTGCTTCCCCGCGGGCGTGTCCGTGACAACGACAAGCTCCCCCTCTTTTCCAGGAGGCACGCGCAGCTCGGCCCGGATCGCGCGCACCTCCCGAATGAGCTCAATCCACAACCCCACGCGGGCTTCCGCTTCGGGATCGATCCATTCTGGCATGGGTTTGGGAAACTCCTGGTAGGCGAGAAGTCCCTCC
>CAKZKH010000158.1 GCA_937122485.1 uncultured bacterium
CCCCTTTGAGATCGATGCCGGGATGAGCTTCAATGCCGGGTACACCAAGTGGTACTGCGAGTACTGCAAGTACGACCCGATGAAAAACACCGGCACGCTCGTCTCGTACTGCACGGCGGTGACAGCGCCGGAGTACATGAACGGGTACCTCAAAACGAAGCTGGACTTCGGTGGGGTCACGTTCAAGCTCGGCGTGGATCACTACCTGTATCCCTACGGTTGCGGGACCCTGATGTGCCCCGTGCCTGACCAGACTCCGGCCGCGACGATGCTCTACACGGTTGGCTTCACGCTGACGCCGGTCACCGTGGAAGCGCGGTTTATTGACTGCTGCGATGGGATCGAGTTCGGCGACGTGTACTTGTGGATGAAGGACGTCGGTCTGTGCTGCGGAATCAGCTACGACGTCGAGCTCCACTTCACCAAGCTGGGGTTCGACTACGTCTGGTTCTACGTGAAGAACTTCTTCCCCTTCTGTTGTGGGATCACGTTTGACCTGAACGTGAAGTGGACGGTGACGGATAAGGTCGTGACCCTGATCCCGCGCTGGGCTGGCATCGAGGCCTGCGCCAAGATCTACGCCGACATAGCCGACCCCTTCGGCCTTGTAATCTACGGGTGGAACCTCAGCTGCACGCTCGCCGACTGCTACAAGATCACTGTGGTGACCGTGCTTAACGCTCCGCCGGCTGACCCGAAGACCTGCTACCAGCCGGCTTGGTACTACGGCATGTTCAGCGGGACTCTCGGCGAGTGGGAGTACATCCAGTTTGACGCCTGCGGCGCGGGCTGCTGCGGCGGCAAGTGGACCGCGTACTTCCGGTTCTGGTTCGGCACCGGGGGCGGGTTGTTCGACATCACCCGGATCCGCGGTTACGTCTCGCTCCCCCTCATGACGAACTTGACCGTCACCTCGACGTACACCTACACCATCACCACGGGAGCGCTGACCTGGGACATCGGCTGGAGGCTTACCTTCTAGTCGGAGGATAGACGAGGAACAGGGCCCCGGAATCCCGGGGCCCTGTTTTTTGGAGAACGGTCAAGGGGACTCTGGTTCCCGAGGCTTGGCCGCGTGCCAGGCCAAAGGGAGGCAGCCCAGCATCCACAGCAACAGCAATCAAGGCTGTGGTTGATCGAGGAGGATTTCCGGAGGCTGGCAGTCCCTTCCAGAGCGACTTCCCCGGTAGATCCGGACCTTCACCGTGGCGCCGGGTTCCACGACCGCGTACACGTCACGGGGCACTTCCAGCGCCCTTTGGGTGAGTTTCCCTTTGTCCCAGAGTTCCACGGTGACCTGGTACTGCGTTTCAGGGACCAACTGGACCTCCTCCTTGAGCGGCGCGCCGGGGCAGGTCGGACAACCGGGCTTTCGGACGGTGACCTCCCGCTGCCTCAGGCTCTCCGTCTTGTCCAACACCGTCGCTTGGAGGAGGAGGACCTCCGGGTTCCGGCAATCGTTGTACACGGCGAGAAAGGAACCCACGAGGGCCACGCCGATACCAAGCAGGAAGAACAGCTCAATCGGTCTCATCGTTTCCAACCTCCTTCTGGGTCAGCCCATCCCCGGCTGGACAGGTGGAGGGGTTTCCCTGGGACGGACCACCTCCGGGTCTGTCAACGAACGGAGGCCGACCAGGGGCCCTCCCCCGGTCGACCTCGGTCACTAATTCTAGCGACAGCCGGCGATCCGCTCCAGGTCAAGGATGAACCACTCCCGCGCACCGCAGGTGGGATAGTTACCTGTGAAGCAGTAGCCAATGCGGAAGTTGGCCCTGGGCAGGAGGGTTGTAACCCCCTCCATGACTTCGGCCCGATCCAGCTTCACGAAGAACGGATTGGCTGGGGGGTTGATCCGACAACCTCGGAGGAACACGATCTTGGGCCGATCGGCTTCCGCAGCCGGCCGAGGCACACCGTCACCGTCGGTATCCAGGTA
>CAKZKH010000159.1 GCA_937122485.1 uncultured bacterium
CGGCCGGACCGCCAGGGCGTGGTCATCGAGGGTTTGCGGGAGGCGGCAGCAGCCGTGGTGGAGGCGTTGCGGGACGCTTGTCCCGAAGCCCTTTTTTGCCTTTTAGGGGCAGTACCCCGGAGGTCGGGTGGTCTGGCCGCCCTCGCCGCGTTGAGGGCCCGGGTGCAGGTGGAATTCCCCTCGGTGGCCAAGCGCCGCCTGGACGAGGTCCGCGCCGGGGTGGCTCCCACCCTGCCTGGACACCACTACCTTAAGGCCATTGCTCCGGAGGCCGTGGACCAAGCGGAAGGTGGAGACTCGCACCCCCCAGCGTTGGCCCAACGGGCCCGCGAGCTGCGAGAACAGCTCGTTTGCAGCACCTATCTCCCCGGGAAAGAGGTCCAAGTTGTTCACCTCAAGGCGGGCGGGGGTTTTGTGCACTCCGCCAAGTTCAAGGAGCGCAAGCCCGACGGAACGTGGGTATTGGAGCGCCATTTCCGTGCAGGAGGCCTTTACGAGGGCCTGGGCGTGCCCAAGGACCCCGGCGACTACGGTTTCCTGGAGCTTTGGGAAGAGCGGTGGTGGGGCCGCCGCACCTATTTCCGCCGCGACGGCACCTTCTTGGGCGCTTTGTACAACGTCCACACCCCACCGGAGTTCTATCCAGAGGAGGTGCGCTACCTTGACCTGGAAGTGGACGTCCTTCAACGCCCGGACGGAACTGTGGAGGTGCTGGACCGGGAGGTGTTGGAACGCAAGCTTCACGAGGGCGTACTTCCCCGGGTTCTGGCCGAGCGGGCGATCCTTGAGGCTGAAAAGCTTGTTTGGGGTTTGACGAACTCTAGGGGCTGAACCACCGGGTCCAGGAGCGCTTCAAGGCCTGGCTCTCCCGGGCCAGAAGCTTGGCCAGCTGCGCAGCGTTGTGCTTGACCGTGAGCTTCCCTTCCACTTCCACAAGCTGCAGAAGCGGGGCGCGGATGATGCGAAGCCCAAAGGTTTTGGCTCCCCGCAGGTCGTCCTTGACCGGCTCGCTTCCCTCGGCCTTGTACCGGGCTAAGATCTCGGGGGGAGGCATCTCGGTGTTCACGATCACCGCGTGGAACTTGCGCAAGTCCACGTGGCGGGCCAGGGCCTGGAGGTGGTCGCTCGCGGTGTAGCCGGTGGTCTCCCCAGGCTCGGTCATGATGTTCAGGATCACAAACTTTTCGGCCGAACTGGCGCCGAGGGCCTCAGGGATTCCCTCCACCAGCAGGTTGGGGATTACGCTCGTGTACAGGCTTCCTGGCCCGAGGAGGATAAGGTCGGCTTCGTTTAGAGCCTCCAGGGCCTGGGCGTAGGCCCTAGCTGGGTGTTTGAGCCACAAGT
>CAKZKH010000160.1 GCA_937122485.1 uncultured bacterium
GACGGGTTTGCCGATCGACATCCCTGGCAGCTTTCTGGAGGCATGCAGCAGCGGGCCTCGCTTTGCCGAGCCCTGATCCACCAGCCGAGGATCCTGCTTTTGGACGAACCGTTTGGGGCCCTGGACGCCTTCACCCGCGAAGAACTCTGGCTCGTCCTTCAACAGCTGTGGATGGAGCGGAGGTGCACGGTGTTGCTGGTAACCCATGACCTCCGGGAGGCCCTGTTTTTGGCGGACAGGGTGCAACTGATGAGCAAGCGCCCGGGCAGGATCGTCACCCAATACGGGGTGGAGTTCCCCCGTCCCCGGGAATTTGATTGCTGCTTCACCCCAGACTTTCTGGAGATGTTCAAGGCGATCCGAGGGCAGATTGGGGACGTCCGGGAGGAGGTGACGCCAGGATGACCCCGCGGGAAAAGCTCATACGCTACGCCATGCCAGCCTTGACGATCGTGGTGCTGGTGGGTCTGTGGGAGGGCGCGGTGATCCTGTTCAAGATCCCCCGCTTTGTTCTCCCCGCTCCCAGTGCCATTGTGGCTTCCCTCATCAAGTGGCGGGCAGTGGTGTGGGGCCACGCCCTGCAAACCTTGTACACCACGGTGGCGGGCTTTGGCCTGGCTGTGGGGGTGGGGTTGGTGCTGGGTTGGCTCGTGGGGTACTCCGTGCTCCTGTACAGTGCGCTGTATCCCATCTTGGTGGGGTTCAACTCCATTCCCAAGGTGGCCATTGTCCCCATCCTCGTCATTTGGTTTGGCATTGGCACGGTCCCTGCCATCCTTACCGCGTTCCTGATCTCTTTTTTCCCCATTGTGGTCAACGTCGCCACGGGGCTGGCCACGTTGGAGCCCGAGCTTCAGGACGTGCTGCGTTCCCTGGGGGCGGGACGGGTGCAGATCTTCCGCAAGGTGGGTCTTCCCCGCACGCTGCCCTACTTTTTCGCTTCGATGAAGGTGGCGGCCACCATGGCCTTCGTGGGCTCCGTGATTTCCGAGACGGTGGCGGCGAACAAGGGGGTGGGGTACCTCATGATCGCCGCCAGCTCGCGGTTCGATGTGCCGTTGGTTTTTGCCGGGCTGGTGGTCATCGCCGCTCTGGGGATTGGGCTTTACGCCCTATTTGCTGTGCTGGAGGGCCGTCTCACCGCCTGGGCCTACCG
>CAKZKH010000161.1 GCA_937122485.1 uncultured bacterium
GGCAGGCCTCTCGAACATTAGGTCCATTGCCCGGGAGAAGGTCTCCACGGCCCCCATGGTTCCCCGTTCCGCCCAAAAGAAAAGGATGAAGGCCGTAGGCAAATTTTGGGGGATCGCCAAGGAGCGTGGGGGATTTTCAGTGCATGGTTTGCATGTCCAGAAGGCCGCGGCGGCGGGCCAACCCCTCTGCCCAGCGGAAAAACGCCACAGACACCACCAAGGCGCCCAAAGCGCATAGCCCCAGAATCCCAAGGATTCCCAAGTCGCAGAAGCCGGCCAATGTGGCGTTTCCTCCGCTGCCCAACAGGGCCCGACGCATGGCCTCCAGCCAGTACGTGGTGGGCAAAGCCCGGCTGAGCATCTGCACCCCCTGGGGCAAAACGTCCAGCGGAAAAACCACGCCAGACAGGAAGTACAGCGACCCGGCCACGGCCTCTCCAAGCCGGAAGTTGTGCCAGGCCAGGAGCAAACTCGCCCCTCCAAGCAAGATCCCCAAACAGGCCATCATCCCCAACCCCAGGGCAAGGGAGAGCACGAGCAGGCCCCAATTCACGGTGGCCGGAGTAATCCGCACCCCGAGGAGGCCAACTCCAACGAGGAGGGTGATTCCTGCCGACACCGTGGCCACCGCAGTCTGGGCCACCCCGCGGCCGACAAGATAGGCATAGACGTTGAGCGGCGCGGCGTACATGTACTTGAGCATTCCATAGTGCTCCCGGTCGTCGATCACCGCCCAGCTTAGGCCCATCAGCACCGCGCCTACGTAGATGTACACAGCGTTGCCCACGAACACGAACGGAAACAGAGGGTTCCCGAGCCCACCCCGGGCCACCACGAGGTACATGAACACCAGGATCAACGCCCCGGCCACGGGCTTGACCACGGAGTAGATCGCGAACAAGAAGGGATCGGTCCAGTTGGACTCGATCTGCCAGCCCAGCCAAGCCGCCACCCTGAGGCTCCGCCAGGTTTCAGTCGCCCGCAGCCAACGGCCCCGAACGAAGAGCGGAGAACTTCCCCTGGCCCGCAAGCTGTTTTGAGCCTTCATCTTCTCTATGCCGCTCATTGGCCGCGCAAGGTCAGGCGGCCTTCCCTGCGGGCCAAATCCTCGAAGAACCGCAAGGCCTTCCAGGCCAGGGCGATGAACCCCACCGCCAGGACCGCCAATCCCCCAAGCTCGTAGCTCACGGGCAAGAACCTGAGCCCCTCCATCATCTGGGGGTAAAGGAGCTGCCGCATGGCATCCAACCCCAGGGTGATGGGAACGACCGAGGCCGCCACCGCCACCGCAAACCCCAGGGCCCGCACGGGAAAGTAGAACCCCGAAGCGAGGAAAATCGGCTCCTGGAAGAGGTTGGCAAGATGCCAAGCCTGCCTTCCCCAGAGGAGAAAGAGCGAGGCCAAGAGCATCCCCAGGCCGTAGAGGGCCACAAGTGTCAGCAGGAAAACCCCCAAGAACGCCGGGACATGGGCCACGGCAAGCGGCACGCGGAACACAACCGAGCCCACGAGGACCACGCCCGCGGCCCGCAGCGTGGTGGAGAACATGCCGCCCAAAGCCATCCCCAACAGGATGGCCATCCGGGAAGTGGGGGCGATGAGGTAAAGCTGGAGGTTCCCCGTCTCCTTTTCCCAATAAAGCTGGCTGGCCATGCTCCACAGCACGTTCATCCAGTAGGCGGTCATCGCCCCGCCCAGGATCACAAACCCTGTGAACTCCGGTGGTGCTCCAATGGCGCGGTAAATGAACACGTAAGCCCCGACCTGGAGAAGAGGCAAGAACACGTCAAAGATCATCCAGCTTTTTTCCCGGTTCATCCCGATGACCCGGGGGTAGGCCCGGCCCACCACCGTGCGCCAAAACGTCGCCCACTTACGCCGGATGCTCACGGGTGTCCTCCTCGAGCCCCCGGCCCACGAGGTAGATGAACACGTCCTCCAAGGTGGGTTCGCGCTTTTCCAAGCTCAGGAGCTGGCCCCCTTCGGCCTGCAGCCGAGAGAGCACGGGAAGGAGGGCGTTGTCGTTGGGCAGCACCACCTCGATCTCGTGGTAGCCGTCCTTGGCTAGACACGAGCACTTCTCCACCCCGGCCTGGGCCAGAAGGGCCTTGGGATCGGCGACGGAGTCCACCTTGAGGTGGAACACGGCCTCCTGCTGAAGCACGTGCTTGAGGTTGTGGGGGGTGTCGCAGGCCAAGACCCGGCCGCGGTCGATCACGGCCACCCGGTGGCACAGCTCCTCGGCCTCGTGCATGTAGTGGGTGGTGAGGAGGATCGTGCGGTCCGGGTGCTCCTCGATCCAGCGGCGGATGAACGCCCGCAGGGTCCGGGCGGTCTGGACGTCCAGGCCCACGGTGGGCTCGTCGAGAAAGAGGATCTCGGGGTCGGTGATGAACCCCCGGGCGAAGTTCATCTTCTGGCGCATGCCGGTGGAGAGGTGGTAGATCTTGGTCTTGGCCCGGTCGGCCAGGCCCACCACCTCCAGAAGTTCCTGGATCCTTTTTTTGGCGGTGCGGCTGGGGATCCCGTAGAACTGGGCGAACATCCACAGGTTTTCCTCCACCGTGAGGAGACCGTACCCGGAGGATTCGCCGCCGGAGACCATGTTGATGTGCCGCCGGACCTCCCAGGGGTTTTGGACCACGTCCACCCCCGCCACCCAGGCCCGTCCCGCGGTGGGGGAAAGCAAGGTGGCCA
>CAKZKH010000162.1 GCA_937122485.1 uncultured bacterium
GAACCCACGGAGTACTGTTCCAGGAATTCCTCCCAGGGGTCCTTTTGCAGAGCCCGAAGGGACAGGCTGATCCGCCGCTCCTCGGGGTCGACCTTCAACACAATGGCCCGCACCTTCTGCCCTGGGGTCAGGACCTCCTTGGGGTGAGCCACCCGTTGCCAAGACAGCTCAGACACGTGAACGAGGCCTTCGACCCCCTGCTCCAGCTCCACGAACGCTCCAAAGTCGGTGATGTTGGTGACCTTCCCCTCTACCAGAGCCCCGCGGGGGTAGCGATGGACCACGTCCTCCCACGGGTCGGGAAGCGTGCGCCGCAAGGACAGGCTGATTCTTTTCCGCTCCTCGTCCACGGACAGAACAACCACTTCCACTTCGTCGCCCTCACTGACCACGTCCCGGGCGTGTTTTACCGGCGTCCAGGCCATCTCCGAGATGTGGACCAGGCCCTCCACGTCCTCCTCAATCTCCACGAACGCCCCAAAGTCCGTGAGGGAAACGACCTTTCCTTTGACCCGAGTCCCCTGGGGGTAGCGCTGGGCAATGCCTTGCCAGGGATCCGGCCTCAGTCGTTTGATGGAGAGTGAAATGCGCTCCTCTTCGCGGTCGGCCTCGAGAACGACCACCTTGATCTTCTGGCCAGGCTTGAAGCGGTCGGGCGGGGGAACAGGCACGTCTTTCCAGCAAATCTCCGTGCGGTGCACCAAGCCGTCATGGCCCCCCACGTCCACGAACACCCCGAAGTCCACCACGCTCTTGACGGTTCCTTCCACGATGGATCCCGGGGTGAGGGAGGCGAACAGGGCGTCCCTCTCCTTCTGTTCCAGTTCCTTGAGGAACTCCCGTCGCGAGACCACGATGTTCCGGTTCCGCCGGGAAAATTCAATGATCTTGAACTCCAGGTCCTTGCCCTTAATGCGCTCGATTTTTGGGGACAGGCCCTTGCCCAAGTGGGAGGCGGGAAGGAAAGCCCGGATACCCCCCAGGCTCACGTTGTACCCGGCCTCGCCCACCGCTTCCAACACCGTCCCGACAACGGTTCCCCCGGTCTTGTACGCCCGCTCCAGCTCCTCGTACCGCTTGGCGAAGTAGGCCTGCCGCTCGGAGATGTAGACCGTGCCGTTCTCCTCATCGATGTAGGTGATGAGGACCTCAATCTCCTCGCCTGGCCTGACCTCGGCACGATCGGGAGCCAACTCACGCTTGGGGAGGACCGCTTCCGACTTGTATCCAATGTCCACCAGGACGTCGTCGCTGCCCTGTTGGACGATCCGCCCCCGCACGGTGTCACCCCGGCTGAAAAGCCGTACGTCGCTTTCCCCAAGCGCCTCTTCCATCTTGATCCAATCCACCATCGACCATCACCTCGTTGGTTTCCCCGCTTTCGGGCCCGCAACCAAAGTGGCTATCCCCGCGAACCCCCTTGGGTAAACGCAGCGATCATAGCGCCCCTGCGGGGCGTTCTCAAATCATTGAGCTAGGATGTGGACCATCAACCGCTCAGCCAATTGGCGGTACCGCTCGGGGCGCGAAAGCCCTTGGGGCAAGCCGTTCCCCAGCTCTTCTACCGTCACGGGCTTTCCGATCCTCACCTCCACCTTGGGAAAAACCACGGGGAGCTTCCCCCACCGCTTGGGGGGATAGGGGCCGCGGGGGACGAGGTTGACGGGGATCAACGGTCGGCCCGTGCGCTCCGCTAGCCAGACAGCCCCCGGTTTGGGCTCGGCTCCGGGGCGGGTCGTCCCCTCCGGGAAAATCCCGATCAGCCGCGCCCGCTTGTCTAGCTTAAGCATCTTGCGCAAATCCTCCCGGCTGAACTCCTCCCGGTTGATGATGGTGGCGAATCCCCACACAAGGGGCGCAAACGAGGGGTTCCGGAGAAGACCGGTGCGGGCAACAAACGCCACCCGGCAAAACGGCCCGCAGGCCGCGCACAGGACGGGGATGTCCCAATACGAGCGGTGGGGGGCAACCAAGATGCCCCGCACCTTGAGGTGCGCTCGCCCCCGCACGGACAGGCGGAACAGGGCCGCCACCAGCGGCCAGAACAGCACAACCAGCAGGCCGTACAAAATGTCCCGCAGCCGCTCAGCGAGCCAAACGCGCACGGCGCTCCTCCACAAGCTCCAGGGCCTGCTGCAGCACCTCGTGTTCCGAGCGGTCGGTGGTGTCAAGGATGACGGCATCGGGGGCGGGCCGGAGGGGAGAATGGGCGCGGGTAGAGTCCCGGGCATCCCGGGCTTGAATGGCGGCCAAGACCTCTTCGTAGTGGCCCCCCTGATCCCGCCACCTTCGCCGCGCCCGCTCCTCCACCGTAGCCCACAAAAAAATCTTCACCTCGGCATGGGGGAGCACCACGGTGCCGATGTCCCTTCCTTCCATGACCACGTCGCACCCTTGGGCGATTTGGCGCTGGAGGGCCACAAGGCGGGCCCGCACGGCCTCGTCCACGGCCAAAGCCGAAGAGAGCTCGTCCAAGCTGGGATGGCTGAGCTGAGCGGTGACGTTTTCTCCGTTGAGGAAAACGGTCCCTTCAGGGCCCACGGTGATTTCACCCGTTTGGAGGTTGCAGCCCCGCTGGACGGCCAAAGCCGCGGCCCGGTACATGGCCCCGGTGGGAACAAACAAGAACCCGAGCTTCTGAGCTAGGGCGCGCGCCAACGTGGTTTTCCCCGCCGCGGCCGGACCGTCGATGGCGACCTTCATCGGACAACTTTGTACCCTGCCGGTACAGGCCGTGCAACGAACACCTGGCCCTCAACCCCTTGCTGAAGGCGTTCCCGAATGTCCCACCCTTCTTCTGTCCCGCAAGGGACAAACAAAGCGGAGCCGGAGCCGCTGAGATGGGCCCTGCGCCCGGTGAGCCGTTCAACCTGAGCCCGAAGCCGGACAAGCTCCGGCCGCACCACCACCGCCGCTGGCCAAAGGTCGTTGACCCAGGCGGTCGCTCCCCGCGGGGGCGGACCAGCCCGCGCAAAGCCCAGGCCCAGCCGATCGTAGGCGCGGTACACCGCGGGGGTGGGGCAGCCAAAGGGAGGAACCACGAGCACGAACGCCGGGGGCAGCTCCACCTCCGCGGGCTGCACGCGCTCGCCCACCCCTTCAACCCAAGCCGGGCTGGGACCAAGGAAGAAGGGCACGTCGGCCCCCAGCTGGGCGGCCAAGCCCTGGAGCTCTGCAGGCGAGAGGTTCAGTTGCCAAAGGAGGTTGAGGCCGGCCAGGGTGGCCGCGGCGTCCGCACTCCCCCCGCCCAGCCCCGCCCCCACCGGGATCTTTTTGGAAAGCACGATGCGCACCCCGTGCCTGGTCCGGCCGGCCAGGAGCTGGGCAGCCCTATAGGCCAGGTTCTCCTCGGCTGGGCCCAGCTCCGGCTCGCACAAAAGCTCAATGCCCTCCGGGACAAGCTCCAAATGAAGCTCGTCGGCCAAGTCCACAGCCACCATGAGGGATTGCAGCAGGTGGTAGCCGTCCGGGCGCACGCCCACCACCCGCAAGACCAAGTTGAGCTTGGCATGGGCCAGAAGCTCTAGCTCGCGCATGGGTCCGGCCCAGGGCTGGGCGGAGGGCCAACGACCCGGCCGCCGGTCAGCACCGCCCAAGCCAGGTTCTGCCCAATCCAGTAGGGAATTTCTTCGAATGAGGAGGCGTCCCAGACCACAAGGTCGGCTTTTTTCCCCACCTCGACGGAGCCGATCTCGTGGGCCAGGCCTAGGGCTGCGGCCGCGTTGAGGGTGGCCGCACACAACACTTCCTCCGGGGACATGCGCAGCTTGAGCGCGGCCAGGCTCATCACAAGCGGCATAGAAGCAACTGGAGACGAGCCGGGGTTGAAGTCCGTGCCCAGGGCCACGGGGACGCCGGCCCCGATGAGGTCCCGCGCCGGGGGATAGGGCAGAGAGGAGACCAGCGCTGTAGCCGGGAGGAGCACGGCCACGGTCTGGGCACGGGCCAGGGCTTCGATCCCAGCGGGCGAAACGTGGAGCAGGTGCTCGGCCGAAATGGCCGAAAGTTCCCCAGCGAGCTCGGCTGCCCCCACCGGGGCCAGCTCGTCGGCGTGGACCTTGAGCCCCAGGCCGTGGGCCCGGGCCGCCTGGAGCACTGCCCGCGCCTCCTCCACACTGAAAAAGCCCTGGTCGCAAAACACGTCGCAAAACCGGGCCAAGCCCTCGCCCGCTGCAGCCGGAACGATGTCCTCGACGATGGTCCTTACGTACGCTTCGCGGGAAAGCTCGGGAGGAAAGGCGTGGGCGGCCATGAGGGTGGGCACAAGCCCCATGGGCACTTCCCCTTGGAGGGCCCGGACCGCCCGGAGTATTTTGAGCTCCTCTTCCAGGGACAAACCGTAGCCAGACTTAATTTCCATGGTGGTGGTTCCTTGGCCGAGCATGCGAAGAAGCCGAGCCTTGGCCCCGCCCACGAGGTCCTGTAAAGAGGCCTCCCTTGTGGCGCGGACGGTGGTGAGGATGCCGCCCCCGGTGTACTTCTCGCCCCGGCCGCGGGCCCAGAACTCCTGGACCCGGTGGCCGGCGAACACGGCGTGGGTGTGGGGATCCACCAGCCCTGGGGTCACGGCCCTCCCCTCCACGTCCAGAACCGGGCAGTTGATCCGCGAGGGCTTACCTCTACCCACTTCGGCGACGTACCCCCCTTGCACGTGCACGTAGGCCTCCTTCAGCACCTGAACCTGCCCCTGTTCTTTCCCAGCCCGAGCCCTACTTCCCAAGGGTGTGGCCAGCTGACCAATGCCCCAGACGAGGAGGTCCATGGTCCCCATTATACGAGCTGCTTTTCTTTTCCTGTCCAGCTATACTTTGAGCCGTGATCGAACTCGATGGACACTTGACCCCCACCGACGTGGAAGCCGTGCTCAACGGGGAGCCCGTGACCCTGGCCCCTCA
>CAKZKH010000163.1 GCA_937122485.1 uncultured bacterium
CTCCATGTACGTCTCGACCAGCCTCATCCTTGCCGCCTCCCGGTTCATGACATACGCTTCCCTCCAAGGCAAGATCCCCTGCCGGTGCTCCTCCTTTCCTTGTCGCCAAGCTCTCTTAGGAGGAGCACCGCCTTCTTTGGACCACCCTGTCACCCACCCCTCGGCCTGGTCACGATCTCCTGGCGCACCAAGATAGAGGACTTGACCCTCCTGTGGCCAGCAATAAATTAAGGGATTGGCAACTGCGATAGACGGTGTAGGTGCTAGGAGGTGGTGGCCCGGGTAGAGAATCAGGTTGGGCAACCCGCTTCGCGAGTTGCCGAGGGGAATCTCCTCGCGGAGGTAGACGGCGAAAAGGGGGCACAGATGGTCAGAAGAACACGACTGGGGTGGATCTTGGTGGGATGCGTTGTCGCGTCCTCTTTCGGCGCCGTGGGGGCGACGCTCCACGTTCCGGGGGACTACGCGACGATCCAAGCGGCGATCAATGCCGCGAGCTCCGGCGACACGATCCTCGTGGCCGCTGGAACGTACGTGGAGAACCTGAACATCACCAAGCCGGTTACGATCTCCGGTGTCGGAACGGACCTTGTGATCCTCCAACCCGCGGCCGCGGGCTACGGGATCGGGGTGTCCGGGGCGGGGAGCAACGTCACGATCGAGAACCTCACGATCACCGCCGGCAATGCGGTTCACTTCATGGTCCACGTTTCCGGTGTCCTGAACTTCACGATCCAGAATGTGAAGATCGTCGGCGCGGGGAAAATGGTGACGCCAGGCGGGTTCCCGTTGGGGGGGATTGACCTCATCGCTGTCACGGGCGCTGTGATCCGAAACGTCGAGGTCAAGAATGTTTCGAGAAACGGCGTCGCTCTGACGAACAGCCCCACGGTGACCCTGGAGAATATCTACGTCCACGACACCGTGGTGTGCACGGCCTGGGCTGGTGTCGAGATCTACACGACGGTGGCGGGGTCGTTCTCCGCCTCATTCTCAGGTACGAACACGTTGGCCAATACCCCAATGGGCGTCTACGTCATGGATTCCCTGGGGGCGATCGTCAACCTGGTCGCGCCGGAGGGGACCATCCGTTTCTCTGGACAGAGCGTGGCCCCGCTCGTGAAGCTCGGCCAGGGAAGCACGCCGAGCCTGGAGGCGACGGCCCTCGGGCTAGGCCTGGTGGGCAAGGTGTACGCGCCAGAGTCTCCGACCCCGCCCTACAACACCGGCGTCGCGTTCTTCGCCACGGTGGCCGAGGCGCTGCTGGCAGCGGTGGTCGACCCCACGCAGGCGCTGTACAGCGTGGTCTTCGACCTTGGACTCCAGAGGTTCGTCGTCGGGCCGGGGATGCAGATCCAGCGCGCCCTGAACGCCTCCCAGAACGGGGACACGATCCTCGTCAAGGCCGGGACCTATGTGACCCAGGCGCTGATCGGGAAGGGGATCGTGCTGCAAGGGGAGCCCGGGGCTGTCATCAAGGCGCCCGGTTCGCAGAAGTACACGATCGCCGAGAGCAGCGCCACGTTCGATCCGATCGTCTTTGCCTACGGCGGGACGCTGGCCGGCACCCACGTGTCCGGGCCAGTGATCAGCTTCACCGACGTCTTGTTCCTCACCGTGGATGGACAGAACGTGGTCCCTCCGGGCGGATCGCGCCTGGTGGGCATCCTGTACCGCAACGTCCACGGAACGATCCAGGGCAACACGATCCGCAACCTCATGCCGGGGGGGGTCGGCACGGGCTCGCAGACAGCGGGGATCCTCGTCTACGGGGACTCCGTGGTCGACATCCTCGGGAACGCCGTCTCCAACTACAGCCGGGTCGGCATCGGGGCCACCGGCGACCTCGTTGGTTGGCAGCGAGGGCCTGCCCCCGATCCCATCGTGAACATCACCGGCAACACCGTGACGGGCAACGGTCTGGAGGCGGCGACGGGGTGGTGGGCGGACAACGGGATTCAGGTGAGCTACGGCGCTACGGGGCAGGTCGTCGGGAACGTCGTCTCCAACCACTGGGTGAACGACCCGTACTGGACGGCGAGCGGGATCCTCGTGGTGGGAAGTGACAACGTATCGGTCCTCGGGAACGTTGTGTTCAACAACCAGACAAGCATCGTTGTCATGGGACTCACCGCGTGGGGCGGGGGACCAGCGAACAACAACCTCATCGCGGGGAACAATGTTCTGGATAGCGACTGGGGGATCGACCTCCAGTACGACGCCCTGGGCACCACGATCGAGCGCAACGTCCTCAGCGGTAACTACGTTGCCATCAGCAGTTGGGGCTGGGGCACGGTGGTCCCTGCCGGGACGGTTGTTCGATTCAACAGCATCTCCGGGAACTCGTGGGGACTCGTGAACTACGAAGCTCAAGTGCTGGATGCCGCGCTCAACTGGTGGGGCTCGGTCAATGGTCCCGCGGAGTACGGCGGAACCAATCCGCTGGGCGATGGCGACCTGATCTACGGAAACGTGATCTACAGCCCGTGGCTGGGGATCGCCCCGGACGGGAATCCGCTTGTCCCCGGGGTCCAGATCACCGGTCCGA
>CAKZKH010000164.1 GCA_937122485.1 uncultured bacterium
CGGCAACGTCCAAGCTCACGGGCAACTACATTTCAGCGATTGAAGTCCGCAGGGCTAGCGATGATGCGCTCTTAGGGCAGCAAACGACCGCTTCAGAGCTGGCCAGGCTTACCACCACAGGGACAGTGGTCACCACTGGGTCCAACAACAAGGTACCTGCCTTCACCACGGTCCTCCTGGAACTATGGGTAACTCTTAAGCTCGACGCCCCTACGGCAAAGAAGTTGAAGCTCGAGGGCACGATTCGTTTGGCGGGGACTGATACGGCGGTTGGGGGTACGGCACCTGAATTTACAGTGGCTGAGCCCCAGGGATTTGAGACGATCAAAACTTTGGAAGTCGTGGGAGGACAGGTCTTCTCCAACCAACGGTTTCTTGCTCAGCGGTTCCGGGTGGAAGACTTTGATGATGATCCCTACGACGTAACCATTAACTCGTTGGTCGTGCGAAATGTGGCAGGTAGCGACCTTTTAGCTGAAGGTCACATTGCTCTGGTCGAGATCATTAGGGCTCGGGATGGGGCAGCGCTTGGCCGGGTGACAAGCCTGTCCGGCCTCAACTCAGGGGGTGTTCGCATTGCCACTGGGGCGAGCAACGTTGTTCAAGACGACACTTACGAGGTGTTGGAGCTTTGGGTCACTCTGAAAGGAGGCGTCCCCGACGGTCGCAAGCTCAAGCTGAGATCGGTTATCTGGCATACCGAGGACACGACGACGTTTGGCAAGGAGCAGTCACCATCTGGGGATCCCCTTGAGGGGGAGGAATTTACGACGGGCCCTGCCGCCCCCGAGGGACTCGAGGACGCCGATCCTCTGACACTAGCCAATCGCTCAGTGGCCCAGGCGGTCCGGTTCCTGGCCCAGAGGTTGGAACTCGTCGACGACGATCGCGATCCTTACGACGTAACTGTCACGTCGGTGACGATCCGAAACCTCGAGTCTACCAGTCCTCTGGCCGATCAGCACGTGGCGAAGATCGAAGTACGAACGAAGTCGGATGGTGCTTTGCTGGGGGAGGTCACGGCCCCAGTGGGGTTGAGCCTTGCGGGAGTTCGCGTGCCAACCCCAGCTAACAACGTGGTGGCGGATGACAGCACCGTTGAGGTAGAGATTTGGATCACGCTCAAGGAGACGACCCCTCCGGGGAGAAAACTGAAGCTGGGCACGGTTGTCTGGCATAGCGAGGGCGTGGGGAGCTTCTCCACCGATCCATTGGAAGGGCCAGCGACGTTCACCACAGTCATCAACCGCGCTCCTGTCGTGGGGGACTTCTTTTGGACGCCGGCCAACCCCACCTGGGAGCAGACTGTGAC
>CAKZKH010000165.1 GCA_937122485.1 uncultured bacterium
TTGCTCAAAAGCTAGTGGTCGTGGCCCTCTTGGGAGAGGGGGACCGCGCACCATGGGCCCAGGCAGGTGACGCTTCCCTGGCAGTTCTTGCACTCAAATTGGATCGTGGTGTGGTGGATCCCGAATTGGGAGGCGAGAACTCTTTTGATGTCCTCCATGATGGACTGGCTTTCGCTCAGGGCCTGGTCGGATAGGACCACATGGGCACTTAGGGCCACGTACCCTGGGCCCAGACTCCACACGTGGAGGTCGTGCACTTCAGAAACCCCACTCACCTGGCTTATGGCCTGCTGCACTTGGGTTGCGCTTAGCCCTTCGGGCACACCTTCAGCCAGGATCTGAAGGGACCTTTTCAGGATCCAGGCGGCGCTCACAAAGATCAGTCCGCCGATGGAGAAGCTCACCAAAGCGTCCACAAGCGTCCAACCCGTAAGGAGGATGATCACGCCTGCGGTGATCGCCCCCACCGAGCCCAGGATGTCCCCAAGAAGATGGAAGAAGGCGCTGCGCAGGTTCACGTCGTCGTGGTCGTGCTCGTGAAGAAGCCAAGCCATGACGAGGTTGGCGAGCAACCCCCCGGCAGCGACGGCCAACATCGGTTCGGCGAGAATGGGTGCAGGCTCTTGCAGCCGCTCCCAGGCCCCGCGGAAGATTCCCAGAGCCAGGGCCACAAGCATGGCGCCGTTGGCCACCGCCGCCAAAACCTGCAAGCGGTGGAACCCATAGGTGTACCGGCTGGTGGGGGGGCGGCCCGCCAGCCGCACCGCCGCGTAGGACAGGCCCAACGCCACGACGTGGAGAAACACGTGGGCTGCGTCGGAAAGAAGTGCCAAGCTTCCTGTGAGAAGGCCACCCAGGAACTCGGCTGCACACACAACACAGCCGAGGCCCAAGGCGAGCCCCAACTTTCGCTGCATGATTCGTCGTGCTGGCAAGCGCGGCGATTCTAGCCGGTCGCAGCCCCGGTGTAGAGCCAGCGGTAGATGAGCCAAGAGTTCAGCACCTTGACCAGGTATTCCCGCGTCTCGGGGGCCTGGAGCAAGGCGGGAAGGTCCGCCGGGCTCGTGGGCCCCCCGGAGGTCCAGCGGCGCAGGTTCCCCGGCCCTCCGTTGTAGGCCGCCACCGCCCGAGCTACGTCCCCGTCGAACTGCTTGAGGAGGTAGGCCAAGTACCACGTGCCCAACTGGATGTTGTAGTCGGGCTTGACGAGGTCGGCCTCGCGGTAGGAGGTGCCCAGCATGTCCTGGGCAATCCACTTGGCTGTGGAGGGCAGAAGCTGCATCAAGCCCCGGGCATCCGAAGAGGAAACCGCGCTGGGAGCATAGGCGCTTTCCTCCCGCATCACTGCCCACACGAGGTAGGGGTCCACGCCGTAGATCTGGGACCAGCGGCGCACGGAGCCCTCGTAGGCCAGGGGATAGGCCAGGGTGTAGGCTCGGCGGCAGGGAAGCTGGCCCAGGGCGGCCGCTCCGACCCGGAAGACAGCGTTGAAGTCTCCTTGAGCCAAATGCCACTCAGCGATGGCGATCTTCTCTTGAGGAGAGGCCTTGCGGAGGGCGAGGTCCAGCTCCGTCCGGGCCCACGCTGGACCGTCCTTGGGCCAGGCCTGAATCAAAGCGTGGGCTACCTCCACGGCCTGGGCGTGGACGAAGGCCGGGTCGGGTAAGAGCCCCTGGGGGGTCAAACCCTCGCTGTACCCCAAGAGCCACAGGAAGGCCGGAGGAAGGAGTTTTGCAAAGCTCGTGGCTGGCCCTCGCTCCCCCTGGCGGGTCAGGATGAGGTAGGCCCGCAGGGCCGCGTCGTCCTTCACACGGTGGTTTCCTTGACTCAGGTTGCGGTAGAGGCTAAGGGCTTGCGTTTCCTTTCCCTGGGTCTCGAGGAGCCGGGCGGCCCGCCAACGGGCCTCGGGTTCCGCAGATTCCAAGTAGGCGGAGATCGCCTCTTGGCTTCGGCCCAGGGCTTCCAACAGAAGTCCGGCGTTGTGGGCCCCGCTCGGTCCAGCCGCGCGGTAAGCCTCCAGGGCTCGTTCCCGGTCCCCCAAGCGCTCCCAAACTTTTCCGAGCTCGAGGCGAACGGCCTGATCCTGGGGAAAGGCGGCAAGGTAGGTTTGGAGCTCTTGGGCCGCTTCTTGGCGGCGGCCGAGGCTGGCCAGGGCCCGGCCCCGCTCCAAGGCCGCCTGCGGTCCCTTGGCGCCCTGTAAAACCGCCAGGGCCCGAGAAGGAGCGCCACCTTGGGTGAGTGTTCGAGCAATCTCTACAGGGTCCGTGTAGAGCCGGACCACGGCCTCGATGGCCTCGGCCTTGGGCAAGAGTTTCTCCCACTCCCGGAGGGCCTCCTGGAATTGGCCGGCCGCCTCAAGAGCCCGAGCCAGCTCCTCCCGCAAGACCGAAGTGGACCGCAAACCCAGGGCGACTTTGAGTTGCGTGGCGGCCGCTTCAAACGAACCCTGAGCCGCGTAGTAGCGGCCCAAAACCACCCGGGCTTGCCAGCCCACCCCGTCCTCCCTTTGGGCCAGGGCCCCGAGGTCCCGGAGGGTACTGGGGAGCCCATCCCGCGCTTGCCACAGTCGTTCGTAGTCCTCGAGCGCGGAAGGAGAGGTGCGGGTCTGGAGGGCTAGGAGGGCCAACCCCACCATCCCCGCCAGCACCAACAGGGAAACCCACAGGGCTTTCATCGCCGAAAACCTAGCGGCGGTCTGGGGCCGGGCAAAGGACGCCAGGCCCCTGGAGTGGGGACACCCAACAAAAAGCAGGGGCTTGAGCCCCTGCTTTTTGTCCAGTCACAGTCCTAAAATGCTACGTACAAACCCACGCCGGGCATGATCAGGGCTGCAAAGCCCAGCGTGGCCAAGTCCACCACGCCCAGAAGACGGACCTGGCCGTACAGGCCAAAGGTGGGAGACAGAGGCCAGAAGACCCCGCCCACCCCATTGACCGTGAGGTTGCCCTGAGCAAGGCCAGCCCCAAGGGCCACCAAGGCCCCTACCCCTCCGCCGAAGTAGGGCTGCAGACCCTCCACTTTGGGCAGGAGCAAATAGGAAGCGTCCAGGGAAACCGCCGCCGCCCCCTGCACCACGGCCAAGATCCCCGCCCCGAAACGAATGGCGGCGTGCTCCCCGCTGGGGATTTCGTAGAAGAAGTCCACCATGGGGGTCCCCAAGTTCACGTTGAAACTCCCCCCTACCCCCAGCCGTGGCGAGGAAGCCACTTGTCCCCACGCCGAGGACGCCAATAAAACCACCAGGCT
>CAKZKH010000166.1 GCA_937122485.1 uncultured bacterium
CTTCCTTTCCTGCTCCTGGCGGAGCCGTTCCGCACGATGTGGGCCGAGGATCAAGGGGCGTGGCGCCGGGTGGTGGCTTGGGCCGGCACGCACGGAATCCCTGTGCCTGTTTTGAGCTCTTCCCTGGAGCTTGTGGACGCCTACCGGACCGGACGGCTGCCGGCAAACCTCATTCAAGCTCAGAGGGACTGCTTCGGGGCTCACACCTACGAACGTTTGGACAGACCAGGTAAGTTTCACACACCCTGGAGGACGGAATGACCTTCGCTTTCACGCCTGGCCGGCCGATCGGCGAAAGGGAGCTCCGGGAGAAGCTTGGCGAGGCGCTGGGTGGGTGGAAGTTCCAAGGGAAGAGGGTGTTGGTCGTTGTCCCGGACGACACACGGACGCTTCCCATGCGTCCCATCTTCGAGACTTTGGCCTCCACCCTTTCCTCCCAAGCCCGACAGTTACACGTGCTCGTGGCCTTGGGCACCCATCCGCCAATGAGCGAGGAGGCGTTGCTTCGACACCTGGGGCCGGGGTTTCGGGACTTCCCGGGGGTGCGGGTTCTCCAACATGAGTGGAACAACCCTCAAGCGTTGGCCCACGTGGGAACTGTTCCCCAGGAGGAGGTGGCCAGGATTTCCTGCGGGCTGCTGGTGGAGGATGTGCCCGTCCGCATCAACAAGGCTGCCCTGGAAAACGATCTCCTTGTTGTGGTGGGCCCGGTGTTTCCCCACGAAGTGGTGGGGTTCTCCGGCGGCCACAAGTACTTCTTCCCCGGCATAAGCGGACCGGACCTCGTCCACACGTCCCACTGGCTGGGTGCCCTGATCACAAACCCCAAGGTCAACGGGCATCGGGACACCCCGGTGCGGGAACTCATCGAGCGGGCGGCCCAGTTGGTCCCCACGCCGCGGGTGGGGGTGTCGTTGGTGATGCGCGGGCATGACCTTGTGGGGTTGTACGTAGGGGAAGTTCGGGAAGCTTGGGCTGCGGCGGTGGAGCAGTCCTCCCAGGTCAACATCGTGTGGACGGATCGCTTGTACTCCACGGTGCTATCCCTCGCTCCCCCCATGTACGGAGAGCTCTGGACTGCAGGAAAGTGCATGTACAAACTGGAGCCGGTGGTGGAGGACGGGGGAACGCTTATCATCTACGGTCCCCACGTCCGCGAGGTCTCCCTCACCCACGGCCGCTGGTTGTTGGACATCGGCTACCACACCCGGGACTACTTTCTTGGCCAATGGGAAAGGTTTCAGCATGTGCCCAGGGCGGTGCTGGCCCACTCCACCCACGTCAAGGGGATTGGCACGTTTCGCCAAGGGGTAGAGCGGCCGCGGATCGAGGTGGTGCTGGCCACCTCCATACCCCCCCAGGTGTGCCAACAGGTGAACTTGGCCTACCGCGACCCCTGCTCCATCCGGCCTGACGAGTGGCAGGGGCAGGAGGATGTGTTGGTGGTACCCAACGCGGGCGAGACCCTGTGGCGGCTGAAAGGGGGCTATGTCCCGGACATCGACCGCCTGTAGAGGGGGTGGGACAGGGGGGAAGAGCCGTTTGCGCTGAGCTCTTCCCAGTGTTGGAGGGTTCCCCCGTATACTCCCGGTGTGAAGGTGACGGTCAAACTCTTTGGGGAGTTCCGCCAAGTTGCCGGAAAAGAACGGGTCACGCTGGACTTGAACCCTGGGGCGACTTGTCTTTCCGCCTTGAAGGCGTTGGTGGCCCAAGAGCCGGAGCTCCAAGCCATGGTGTTTCAGGCCGGGCAACTTCAGGACCACCTCCACGTGTTCCTCAACGGCCAAAACGTGGTCAACCTGCAAGGGCTGACCACTCCCCTCCACGAAGGTGACACCTTGACCTTCTTTCCTCCCCTCAGCGGGGGCTGAGGTTGCGGGCCCCCCCCGAACACGGTAAAACCGGGATAAGTGCGTGGGCGACGGAGGAGGAACCATGGCCGAAGTCGTGCTCAAAGAGGTCACCAAGAAGTTCGGGAACTTCACGGCGGTGAACCGGGTCAGCTTGCAGATCCGGGACGGGGAGTTTGTGGTCCTGGTGGGACCTTCAGGTTGTGGGAAGACCACCACCCTGCGCATGGTGGCCGGCCTGGAAGATGCCACCGCGGGGGACATTTTCATCGGCGATCGGCGGGTGAACGACGTCCCCCCCAAGGACCGGGACATCGCCATGGTGTTCCAGAACTACGCCCTGTACCCCCACATGGATGTGTACAACAACATGGCGTTCGGCCTCAAGCTGCGAAAGTTCCCGAAGAAGGAGATCGACCAGCGGGTGCGGGAAGCTGCCGAGCTTTTGGGCATTGCCGACAAGCTGAAGTCCAAACCCCGCGAGCTTTCCGGAGGCCAACGGCAGCGGGTGGCCCTCGGCCGGGCCATTGTCCGCAACCCCAAGGTCTTCTTGTTCGACGAACCCCTGTCCAACCTGGACGCCAAGCTCCGGGTGCGCATGAGGGCCGAGCTGGCTGAGCTTCACCTCCGTCTCAAGACCACCACCGTGTACGTCACCCACGACCAGGTGGAGGCCATGACCCTGGGCCACCGAGTGGCGGTGATGAAGGACGGGGTGGTCATGCAATACGACGATCCGCAAGCCATCTATGACCGCCCGGCCAACATGTTCGTGGCCGGGTTCATCGGGTCCCCGCCCATGAACTTCCTCAACGCCCGCCTGGTGCAGGAGGGCGGTCAGCTGTTCGTTCAAGGCAAGGGGTTCAACCTCCAAGTCCCCCCCGAACGGGCCACGGCGGAGGTCCGCGCCTACGCGGGCAAGGAGGTCGTGTTCGGGCTCAGGCCGGAGGACGTGCGCACGCTGGATACCGTGCGTGAACCCCAGGGGGCCCGGACGTTCCCGGCCAAGGTGCGGGTCCGCGAGCCCCTCGGGGACGAGCTGATCGTGTACGCCGATTGTGCAGGGGAAGAGATCGTGGCCAAGCTCGATCCTCACCTCCCCATCCAGCCCGGCCAGGACGTCACCTTCGTCGCCGCTATGGAACGCATGCACCTGTTCGACAAACAGTCCGAACAGGCCATCGTCTAGCCTTACCGGTCCTCCAGGGTTGCCGCCCTAGAACTGGGACAAGAACCGCAGGTCGTTTTGATAAAACAGGCGGATGTCCTCGATCCCCCAGCGGAGCATGGCCATCCGTTCGATCCCTAGGCCGAAGGCAAAGCCGGTGACTTCCTCAGGGTCGTAACCCACTTCCGTGAGCACCGCGGGATCCACCATTCCCGCCCCCATGATTTCCAGCCACGGGCCGGGGGGTTTGCGGATGTGCACCTGGGCTGAGGGTTCCGTGAAGGGGAAAAAGTCCGCGGCAAAGCGCATTTCATATCCTGGGCCGAAGAACTCCTGAACGAAGGCGGCAATGAGCCACTTGAGGTTGGCCAGGGTCAAGCCCTTCTCCACCCAGAGGAGCTCGACCTGGTGGAACACGGGAGAATGGGTGGCGTCGGGGTTGTCCCGGCGGTAGCACCGGCCCGGGCAGATGATCCGCACCGGGGGCGTTCGGCTCTTCATGACCCGGATCTGCACCGGGGAGGTGTGAGTGCGGAGGAGGACGCCTTCGCTGATGTAGAAGGAGTCCCAGTCATCCCGGGCGGGGTGGTCGGGGCCGATGGCCAGGGCCTGGAAGTTGTAGTAGTCCGTTTCCACTTCCGGTCCGCTGGCCACATCGAACCCCATCTTTTGGAGGATCCCCTCGATCTCCAGCCGCACCTGGGTCAGGGGGTGGAGGTGCCCCACTGGCCGCCACTT
>CAKZKH010000167.1 GCA_937122485.1 uncultured bacterium
CCGCGGCGAAAACCACCCGTACCATTGCATCCTCCAGGGGAGGAACCCTGGGGGGTTGCTCCCTCGCCCTTGCCTTTATTATATGGGAAGCGGGCCCCCGCGGGGGCCCGCCCAAGAGGTCCGCCCAACCCAGAGGCCTAGAACGTCAGAATGCCCCCCACGATGAGAACAGGAGAACCCGTGGCCGGCAGGCTGAACGACCCTGTGAACACGAGGTTTGCCAGCACCGGGACGGCGGTCTCCACCTTGGCCCGAGTGAGGCTGAACAGACCGCCGCTGGGCGAGAAGAAGATGTTCACGCTCACCTTGTAGAACCCCCCACAGCAACCTTGGCCACAGAACGTGAACCTCATCACCTCGTTCTCGTCGTTTTCGAAGATATCGCCGAGAATGGCCTCCACCTCATCCACATCCCAAGCCTCGATGAACTCGCCCGCCGTGCAATCCCCGAACTTGCAGTAGATCCGGAAGCCGTAGACATCCAACCCCACGATCTGGTTTTCCACAAATACCAAGTCGCCGAAGAGTTGGAAGCAAACCTCACCGAACCCTTTCCACTTGGGATTGAGGGTGACCTCCTTGCCCTCCATCGTGAACTTGATCCCCACATCGAACGAAATCCCGCAGCACAGAGCCAGGAGGTTCTCCCCGGTGAATTTGAAGTACTGGAAGCCCTCCTTGGTGAAGTACAGCTCAGCGTCATAGGTGATGTCGCAGCACAGCCCCACGTCTTTGAGGAAGAAGGTGAAGTCTTTAAACAAGATCCCGTAGCAGCAGTCTTCGAACCGGGCCTGCACGCCCACAGGCCCAAACGCCAGAAGCCACGTGTACCGCATATAGGAGCTTGTAGCGGGCGTTGTGGGCTGGCAGCAGGGCCAGTTGTACTCCGGGACGTTGGGGTTCCACCAGTACTTGGGCGGAACATAAGGATAACGCCAGTGCTCCGCTTCCAACGAAAACTCCAACCCCGCGAAACTGATCTGAGGCTTGATCCATGCCCACATGTACTCCGGCGGGGCTAGCGCGTGAGAAGCCGTTTGGGGATCACAGCTCTCTGGAAACTCCACCGTCACCGACCCGGTCTGAGAGGGGTTGAAGGACATGCCGCCGCTTATCCCGATCGGCCCCCACCACCCGCCCAAGGTGAACTCCTGCGCCACGTAGCCGAGGGAGGTGAACGTGGAGATGCTGGAGACATACCATGTTCCTAGGGTATAGGTGAGCGTCAGTGCGGCCTTGTCCAACCACGGGCCGGGGAACAGGGTGACCTGCGTTTCCCAGCGGCCGCTCAATTGGGCAAGGGCCGGCCCACTCAGGGCCGCCACCAGCAACAAAACCAGGTTCCGTCGCATAGGCGAACCTCCTTGAATTCGACCCCTCCGTTGTACTGAGGGCCAGGGCCGCCGCCGAGGGAAGGGGTCCCCCGCCCAAGGGAACGCGGTCCGTAACGCCGGTCACCCCCACAAGGCTCCCCGCTTGTCGGGAAGAGCGTTCCCGTGCCCAAGAAACCCCAGGAGGACCGACTCTGTATATTGACCAGCAAAGGGGGTTAGCGTGCGTGCAACTTTGATTGTCTTGGCGACATGTGTTTTCGCTGGTGTGGGCCTGGCCCAAGGTTGGTACCTGTGGGGCGAGCTCACGCTGCCATCCGGGGCCGTCGAAGCCCTCCCGGCCAAGGCCCAGGAACTGGGGCTCCCCCTGGCCCAAGCCACGGCCGAAGGCCTAAAGTTCGTGGGAACCTCCGACGAAGCGACTTTGCTCCAGAAGGGATCGTTCCTGTTCCTGGACGGCCCGTTCTTTTTGTTGGGGGTGGACCTGCCCGGGGAGAAAGCCTTTCTCCGGGGCGGGCCGACCCAGGCCGAGCTGATCGTGTGGCCCTCCGACACCCCGGGTACCTTGCTCCTGGACTGGGCCCTGAGACTGGGGCTCCTTCCCCAAGGGTGTGCCGTGGGACTTGTGGTGAAGGA
>CAKZKH010000168.1 GCA_937122485.1 uncultured bacterium
CTGAAGGTGCTGTCCCTCCTTGGTCGGAAGGTCCCTGTGGCCCGGGGGTTTGACAAACCGCTCCTGCGGGAGCTCGTTACGGCGCCGGAAATCCACGGGGTCTCCGGACTGGACGGAGCGGACCTACCACCCCCGCGGTTTGACCCCCTCCCCGTCCACGCCGTGGAGTTCCTCATTCACACCCTGCGAAGCTCCCCGGACAAGATCTACCTTGTGCCCACCGGTCCCCTCACCAACGTGGCTGTGGCCCTGGTTTTGGCCCCGGACGTGAGGGACAAGATCGAGCGGATCGTGCTCATGGGTGGAGGAATTCGGGACGTCAACGTCACCCCTGCGGCGGAGTTCAACATCTACGTGGACCCCGAGGCGGCCCGGATCGTGTTCCGTTCCGGTGTGCCCCTCACCATGGTTGGCCTGGACGCCACCCACAAGGCCCTGTGGACCTGCGAGGACGTGGCCGCCCTGGAAAGGCTGGGAGGGCGTGTGTCCCGCACGTTCGCCCAGCTTCTGCGGTTTTTCGTGCGCGCCAACGAAGAGGCGTTTGGGTTCCCCGGCGCCCCCCTCCACGACCCCCTCGCCGTGGCCGCGGTGGTCGACCCCACCCTCATCCGCACAAAACCCGTCTACGTCGACGTCGAGACCCAGGGGGATCTCACCCGGGGCGCCACAGTGGCCGATGTGTACAGGGTCACAGGAAAGCCCCCCAACGCCGAGGTGGCCCTAGACCTGGACCTGCCCCGGTTCAAGGAGCTTGTGATTGCAAGCTTTCGGGCGTTGGACCGGGCTGTATAGGCCAAGCTGCAGTTAGGCCCTGCGTCGCTTCTCCGGGTAAGATCGGGCACTCCCAATCCGGCGAGGAGGCCGTATGGACCAAGCGAAAGTGGCAGCGCTGATGGAAAAGTACGGGGTGCCCGGCCGCGATGCCTACAACCTCCCTGCAAGTCCCCACAGGTTTCCCGACGGGGCTCAGTACAGGATGGAGATTTCGGGGATCGAGCGGCCGGAGGTGCTGGAAGCGGTCGTGGACGAGGCCCGCAAACGCAAGGTGCCCATCCACCGGATGATCTCGGCGGTGATGGGGGCCACCCTGCTGACCCGCAGCGAGCTCAAAGAATTCGCCAAGATCGCCGCTGAGGCCAAAGTGGAAGTGATCCTCACCCCTGGGCCCCGGTCGGGCTGGGACACGGGCCGGCAGTTGGTGACCCCGGAAGGGGGGCTGTCGGGCCTGCGCTTCCG
>CAKZKH010000169.1 GCA_937122485.1 uncultured bacterium
CCCCAGCCAAGCGGGGCGTGCCTGAAGGTCCCCCGGGAGTCCCGAGCCTTGGTCGAACGGCCAGGGCAGGGGGTCTGCCCCCTTCCACCAGTTCACGTGGGGGGCGCAACCGAAATTCTTTGGCCAGGAGGATCCGGGGATCGGGGACCTCGGCCTAGGGTTCGCTGGCGCAAACCGGTGGGTTGCGCTCAGGGGCTAGCCTTGCTCGAGCTCGTCCAAGACCGCAGCCACGTACTCGATGCCTTGCACGAAGTCCGCTAAACGGATGTTTTCGTCCGGGGCGTGGGCGCGGGAGTCGGCGTAGCCCACGCCGGCCGTGACGATGGGCACGCCAAACTGGCCGCAGAGGAGGTGCACCGGGCCTGTCCCGGCCATCAGGGGCAGCACCGTGGGCTTGTGGCTGTACACCCGCTCCGCAGCCCGCACCGCTTTTTGCACAAACGGCCGCTCCGGGTCACCCGCAAATGGCCTCTCCCCTTCCCACCAGGCGATCTCCACGTCGGTGAACCCCTGGGCGTCGAGGTGGGCGCGGAGCGCTTTCACGATCTCTTCCGGTGCTTGATCGGGAACAAGGCGGAAGTCCAGTTTGGCCACGGCCTCCGCGGGGAGGACCGTTTTGGAGCCTGGTCCGCCGTAGCCGCTGTGGAACCCGCAGATGTTGCACGTGGGCCCAAACAGCAGCCGCTCTTTGAGGGCCGGGCCGGTGAGCCCCTCCAAGAACGCGGGGATCCCGTAGAGCTGGCGGACCTCGTCCTCGGGGTAGTCCCAGGCGGCCAACAGGGCTCGTTGCGCCGGGGTCGGAGGGCGGACAGACTCGTAAAACCCAGGGAGCTGGACGCGTTCGTCCGGGCCTTTGAGGTTTTCCAGGGCCCAGGCGAGCCGCCAGGCGGGGTTGGGTACGATGGCCGCCATGGCCGAGTGCAAATCCCGCGCCGCCCCCCGCACCCGGAGCTCCACGTATAGGATCCCCTTGCACCCCAAAGCGATTTCGTAGCGGTCCGTGGCGTTTCTTCCCCCCGCCTCCCACAGGCAACCCAGCGCGTGGCGGAGGAGTTCGGCGCGGGCCTCAACGAACTGGTGGAGGTGGACGCTTCCGATTTCTTCTTCCCCTTCGATGACCCAGGCGATGCCTACCGGCAGGCGGCCCCGGGCCCGCAGGTAGCTCTCCACGGCGGCCAGGCGGGCAAAGATCGCACCCTTGTTGTCGGCTACACCGCGGGCGTAGAGCTTGCCCTCCCGCACCGTGGGCTCGAAAGGTGGTGAGGTCCAAAGCTCCACAGGCTCGGGGGGTTGGACGTCGTAGTGGTTGTAAAAGAGCAGGTAGTCAGGGCGGCGGCCCTCCAGGCGGGCCAACAACACCGGGGCTCCTTGCGTGGGCACGCTTTCCACAGAAAACCCGACAGAGCGCAGCTCGCCGGTGAGAAGTTCGGCCATCTCCGCCATGCCCAGGTTCTGGGCAGCAATGCTGGGCTGGGCCAGGGCCCGCTTCAGCCGCGCCAGGGTCCGCTCCAGCCCCTCGTGGACTTGGGTTAGCACGTCGTTCATCCGCACCTCCTGGGTCGAACCATACCCAAAAACGCCTGGGCAAGGCTCCCAAGGGGGACCAGGGGCCCGCCTGGTCCCTGGGAACAGGAGTCGCGCGGGGTAGGATTGGAACCCGTGAGCTCGTTTCCTAAGCCCTACAAGGTCAAAGTGGTGGAGCCGGTGTGGCTTCCTTCGGCCGAGGAGCGGGCCCGGTTCCTCGCCCAGGCCGGGTACAACCTGTTCAATCTGGACAGTGCTGCCATCTACGTGGACCTCCTCACCGATTCCGGCACAGGGGCCATGTCCCAGGCCCAGTGGGCCGCGCTCATGGAAGGGGACGAAGCCTACGCGGGAAGCCGGTCGTTCAAGCTGTTCTTGGAGACGGTCCAGGAGATCACCGGCTTTCCCTACGTGCTTCCCACCCACCAAGGGAGGGCTGCCGAACACGTGCTTTTCACCTCCCTCCTCAAGGCGGGGGACCTTGTCCCCAACAACACCCACTTCGACACCACCCGGGCCAACATCCTGGCTGTGGGGGCTCGCCCAGTGGACCTGCCCCTGGCTCAGGCCTTGGACCCCGAGTTGGAAGCCCCGTTCAAGGGGGACATGGATCTGGAAGCCCTCCCTGACCTGCTCCAGCGGGAACATGCCCGCATTCCCCTGGTGATGGTGACGGTCACGAACAACACCATGGCCGGCCAGCCCGTGTCCTTGGGCAACGTCCGCGCCGTGGCCGAGCTGGCCCATTCTTACGGAATCCCCGTCTTCCTCGACGCCTGCCGGTACGCGGAGAACTGCTTTTTTGTGCGGGAACGCGAGCCGGGCTACGTCAACAAAGAGGTCAAGGAAATAGCCCGCGAGCTTTTCTCTTATGTCGATGGGTGCACGATGTCGGCCAAAAAGGACGGGCTTGGCAACATCGGGGGGTTCCTGGCAATGCGCGACCCCCACCTCCACGAGCGCTGCCGGGAGCGGCTGATCCTGGTGGAGGGCTTCCCCACTTACGGTGGCCTGGCCGGCCGGGATTTGGCCGCTTTGGCCGTGGGGTTCCGCGAAGCCCTGGACCTGAACTACCTCCGCGATCGGGTGGGGCAAGTGCGCTGGCTGGGGGAAAAACTCAACCAGGCAGGCATCCCCGTGTACTGGCCGCCGGGCGGGCACGCGGTGTACGTGAACGCCGGACGGCTGCTCTCCCACATCCCCAGGGACCAGTTCCCCGGTCAGGCCCTGGTGTGCGCGTTGTACCTGGAAGGGGCTGTGCGGGCCGTGGAAGTGGGCTCGGCCATGTTTGGCTCGGCAGCGCGGATGGAGCTGGTGCGCCTGGCCCTTCCCCGTCGGGTGTACACCCAGGAGCACCTCCAGCACGTGGTGGATACGCTTGTGCGGATCAAAGAAACGAGCGGGCAAATTCGGGGCTTGCGGATAGTGGAGGGCGAGGGCCCCTTGCGCCACTTCCTGGCCCGGTTCGAACCGATTGTCTAGCCCTCGGGACAAGGCACGGGTGCAAAGCAGGGTCAGGTACCCGTATCCGGCGCTGGGCGCTGAAGGGATCTCCAGGGACCTGGGGAAGCCCGGGGGTAGGGGAGCCAGAGGTTGTGCCCGCTTGGCTTTCCGCTTGGAGCGTTGGCCCGGACCCCTAGCTGTCCACCCTCTCGGAGGGGGAACGTCTTGTGGCCCTAGTGGCAACCACCCCTAGCGGCTGGCGGGTGCGTAAGGCAGATCCGTAGGCAAACATCCCAAGTTGACCAAAAAATAAAGGTCTGACCGTAACCTTGCTAACCTTTGGCCCTAAGCGCCAGGGGAGCCGGCTCCGCCACCGCTCTCCTCCCTCAGAGGGGACTGGACTTCGGCGCCAAAGCCTGTCGCAGGAGCAGGACGAAGCGTTCCAGATCCTCAACTCCGTCGGTCAGAAGCCGATGCAGTTCCGCGTCGTCCACCTCCCAGTAAATGTGAACCAGACGGTTTCGGAAGAGGGTCATGGTCACCAGCCGGTCGGCGAACTCCCTGGGAAGAACGCCGGCCTTCCCCAAAATGCGGAACACGTCCCCGTAGTCCTCCGGCGTACCAAGACAGTTTTTACTGATTAGATGATTGCTGATGTCGATCGCAGCCTCGATGGCCACGATGAAGTGGTACTTGGCCGACGCGACCCTGTGGGGATCAGCGAGGAAATCGCCTTGAGGAAGGGCACGAAGCTCCTTCAACCGTTGGATAGCCCTGGCGAGTTCGCTGAGGAGCCTGCGAACGCGCGTTTCATTCCGCTTCAAGGCCCAGCACCTCCCGCAGTTGTTCCCGCCGAAACGGGGCGAAGTCAAGGTACCGGGAGATGGTTGCGGCTTCGAAGTCAGCCCTGAGGTCATCGTCCCCGATGAACACCGGCGTTCCGTGCTTGATCACCTCGTACCTGAACGAGAGCGGCGCCCGATTGAGAATCCGCACGTCTAGCGGCACCCTTAGGTTCACGCCCCGCAGGCCCTCCTCAAGCTCGGACTCGAGCATGAGCTCGTAGGACAGAGGGGACCCCGAAAGCGCGGACTCGCTCACGTGCACCGCGATGTCCAGATCTCGAAAGGAACGCCCTTCGGCATACGAGCCGTGCACGTAGGCGACGATGATTTCCTTGCGCGCCGCCAGGGCCTGCTTCAGCGCGTCCAAAACCCGTTTGTGGGTGGCTTCGTCCACAGGCGCTCTTGCCCGGGTGTGTCGCAACGTATCCCCCTTCGCCTGCATTCTACCCATCGGCGCCCCGTCCGGGGACGAGGGTCAAACCTTTTCTTTGCGACCGTGGTTGTGCCTCCTCCGAAGGTCCACCCTGAGGGGACGAAGGCAATCACCCCCCGTACAGCCCACGGCAGGTGAGCCAGGAGTCGAGGGCCTTCACCACGTACTCGCGGGTCTCGGTCGAACGGACTGGGCGGGATAGCTCACTGGATGTCGCTTTCCGAATATGCACCGTCTGCGGTTTTGCCGAGTTCTCTGCTGAGCTGGCGGGCGTCGTCAACGTAGGCGTGGATGATCTGCCGGCACACGGGATTAGAACGCACGAGATCCTTGAGCGCCCCAACAGCGACCACCTGCCCTTCACTGAGAACTACGATCGTTGTCGCCAGGCGCAGCACGCTGGGTTTGTGGGAGACAATGATCCCCGACCGCTGGGCGAGGAACTCGGCGAGTTTGGCCAAAAGCCATCGCTCGTTGATGAGATCGAGGTTTGTGAGGGGCTCGTCGAGGACCACGTACCTCTGGCCGGCGTAAATGAGTCGGGCCAGGTGCACGCGGTGCTTCTCCCCGCCCGAAATGAAACTGCCTCCCTCCCCGAGGGACCGGCCCCGAAGGTGGTCTAGCCCCAAGTCCAGGATCACGTCCTCTAACCGTTGAGCATCGAGGGGACGACCGAGCACGATGTTGTTTTCCAGCGTATTGTTGAAAATGCCCACGGTCTGGGAGTAGTAGCCGAGATGATCGAAGATCGAACCCAGGGGGAAGGTCTGAAGTTCGTTCCCCAGGAACTTCACCTCGCCCTGGTAGTTCTGTTCGAACCCAAGCAAGATGTTGAGGAGGGTCGATTTCCCCTCCCCGGACAGCCCCACGATAGCGACAAGCTCGCCCTGAAATGGGGGTCAGACCTTTACCTTTTGGGTGCTCCGCTCCTCGGCTGCTCCTTGGGTTAAAGACTTTGTTTTTGGTGTTGCAGGGT
>CAKZKH010000170.1 GCA_937122485.1 uncultured bacterium
AAGGCCAAAGACTTGACCCCAAGGAGAAGAGGGGGTGAGTCTCTTTATAATCGGAGCTTCGGGGACCCGCGGCGGCGGCGCGGGGGGCTCACCGGGAGGAGAAGCGTGAACCCTGGCCTTCCCCAGGCTGGGAGCAGGCGTGAAGAGGACCATGGCCAGACTGACGTACGAACAGCTGATCGAGCGATTCGCCGAATGGGCCCAGGGCGAGGGCAACATCCGAGCTGCGGTGGTTGTAGGTTCGCGAGCTCGAATTTGCCCTCCCGCCGATGAGTGGGCCGACCTCGATATCGCCCTCGTCGCGGACGATCCACGACCGTACCTCCACGAGGCTGACTGGGTAGCAAAGTTGGGCCCGTATTGGCTCACCTTCCTCGAACCCACCGCGGATGGGCGAAGCATGGAGCGGCGCGTCCTTTTTGACGGCGGCCTGGACGTGGATTTTGCCGTGATCCCCACGAAGGCTGTTCACGAGATGATCCACAGCGGGGCGCCCCCACCGGATGTGGCCGACGTGTTTCGACGGGGCGCGCACATCCTGCTCGATAGAGACGGCCTTGTGGCCAGGCTCAGAATCGCGGCCACAGAGCCGGTGCCCGCCTTTCCCCCCACAAAGGCCTGCTTCCTCAACGTCGTCAGCGACTTTTGGTATCACGCCCTTTGGACGGCCAAGCACCTCCGGCGGGGCGAGCTGTGGTGGGCCAAGGGCTGCTGCGACGGCCACATGAAGGGCCTGCTTTGCCGAATGCTCGAATGGCACGCGCGCGCCGTGCGTGGCCCGACGCACGACACGTGGTTTCGCGGTCGCTTCCTGGAAAAGTGGGCCGACCCTCGCGCGGTGCAAGAGCTGCGGCACACCTTCGCCCACTACGAAAAGGACGACGTCTGGCAGGCCCTCTTGGCCACGATGAAGCTTTTCGATGGGTTGGCCCGCGAAACCGCCGCCCATCTCCATTTTCCTTACCCTGAATCAAGCGTCGAGCAGGTCACGCAGCTAGTGCGGCGCTTGCACGCTGCCCGGGGATGAGTCCCGTCTGCGTAGGGGCATTGCCCCGGGGAAACGTCCGGGATGGCGTCGCCCGAGCAAGAAAGGACGTTTGTGGCGCGAACCAGCGTCGGAAGGAGCTCAATGGCCTCGGGGCGCGCCTCGGTTGCGAGGCCTTGCGAGTCAAACCCGGACCTGGGAAGCACCGTTCCCCTACTTGAGGGCCTCTTCCAGGGCAAAGGAGCGGTACGGTGAAAGTTGCTCCAGAACCTGCTGGTCCTCGACAGTGGTCCCATTGAGGACCAAACGAGCCAGAAGCTCGCCCAAGGCCGGGCCCAGCATAACCCCCTGCCCGCACAGGCCGATGGCCACAATGTAGCCCGGGACCTCTTGAACCGCGCCCACCAAAGGGGAGCCGTCCGGGCTCATGGGGTAAAGCCCGCGCCAGGTCCGGCGCACCCGGATGTAGGCCAGCCGCGGCATCAGCTCCACCATCCGCCGGGCCACCATGGGCAAAAACGTGCTCGTCTCTCTCCGGTCCTCCCCCCACAGGGGTGGATCCGGGGTGATGCAGAACGTGATTTGTCCAGAGGCCAGCTGGTGGAAGTAGAAGTTGGCCGAGCCCGGCCGGGGGCGGATGTCCAC
>CAKZKH010000171.1 GCA_937122485.1 uncultured bacterium
CCCGGGGACCCGGTGATCCAGGTTCTTTCGCAGCCATTTCACTTGGTGCGGCTGGCCCGGTTCGACCTCCCCGTGGACTTCATCGTACTTGAAGCTGAATCGCTGTTATAAGGCGAGTAAGGAGCTGTCCTTACTGGTCATTTTCCAGCCTGCCAGGACGGAGTCTCGTTCGTACGGTGATGTTGCAAGGCTGTCGCAGGTTTGGTGGCACGACGCCCCAACACCGAACCTTGGGGAGCCGTTCTGGGGGGTTGGCATGCTTAAGCCATCCTTCCATACCATCCTGCAAACCCCAGGGGAGGACGTGGAGCGCTCCTTCGAACCACCAGCGAACAGCTTGGGACATGCGTTCGACTTCTAAAGGACAAAGTCCAGAAACAGTGGTAACTTCTTGCCTAGGCAAGGTGAGTTCCATTGCGTAGGGTTTCACGTGTGCACGATAATGCCCACATGGACGTGACCGATCCAGTGGTCGTGGTGTCTCTTGCGGACCGCGGCGTGCGGGCGGGATCGCCATCTGGGGATGAGGAGGTCTTGCCATGGTGCGGTTGAATCTGATCTTGGCGCTGGCTGTGGCTGGGCAGGTTGGGCTTGCCACCACGCCCTCGTTCTTCGACGTTGAACTCCCCGACGAGAATGTGGCTCCCGGGGCGCTCGTTATTGCTCAGGTAGTGGGCTTCACTGTGCCGTCGGGTCCAAACCTTGTGATTGCGGCCATCAAAGTGGGAAACACTTATCAAACGGTAAGCGAGCGAGTTGGAGGAGCCGACGTCGAATACATTGAGGTCCGGCGGAACAGCGAAACCGGGCCAACTGTGAAACGAGTGACCACAGCGACAGGGCTCGAGACTTCCACGGGCGTTACACTTGGTACTCCCCTTTCCAACAACAGCTTTGCACCGGGGGCCCATCGGCTCTACGTCCTTGTCAAACTGAAGTCAGCCGTCTCACCTGGCAAGAAACTTCAGCTGGGCGGAACGAAAATCACAGTTGGTGCAACCGATTTCTCCGTGAACTATACCGTGTCGGGGGGCGCGGCGATTTTCACCGTCCGCATTCCAGATGCTTCGTTTGATACAGCTCCTCCTGGGGGCAACGTGTACCGTGGGCAACGCTTCCTCGCCGCGCGAATTGTGCTCGACGCTAAAGATCTTCCCTTTGAGA
>CAKZKH010000172.1 GCA_937122485.1 uncultured bacterium
CATGCAAGAAACAAGGTCTGAACCCTACTGCGCTCCCCGGGGATGCTCTCCCACTCCCGCCGGCTCAACCCCGCGGTCGAGCACCCGGTGGGGGACATGCGCGCGGTGCGCCTCGGGCGCACGTTCGACGTGGTCATCATCCACGACGCGATCTCCTACATGCTCACCGAGGACGACCTCCGGGGCACGTTCGCCACCGCCGCCGCCCATCTCGATCTGGGAGGGATGTTCATCACCGCCCCCGACTGGTTCGCGGAGACATTCCCTGGCCTGTGGACTTCCCACAAGACGAGGAAGAAGGAGGGTGTCGAGCTGATCTGCTTCGAGTACGAGTACGAGCACGACCCCGATCCCGTCGACACCGCCATGGAGACGCTGTTTCTGTACTCGATCCGGGAGAGGGGAGTCCTGCGGATCGAGATGGACCGACACGTCACGGGGCTGTTCCCGCTCCAGACCTGGGTGGACCTGATGACCGAGGCCGGGTTCGCCGTGAAGAAGAGAGAGTACCCGGTGCACGATGCGGCGTTCTTGCTCGTGGGCACGCTCGCCCGCAAGGGGACTTAGCAGGAGTCGGGAGGGATCATGGATAAGGACTGGACAAGGAATCTGTTCATCGAGCACGGGGATCTATTCCAGGTGTTCTTGGAGGAACGGTTCGCCAAGGCCGAGGACGAGGCGCGGGGCCTCGCGCGCCTGTTCGCGGCCCACGGGGTCGAGCCCGGGGCCAGGGTCCTCGACCTGAACTGTGGGATCGGCCGACACGCGATCCACCTCGCCAGGCTCGGGTACCACACCGTAGGGGTGGACATCTCCCCACGGTTCATCGCCCGGGCCAGGGAGCTCGCCGCCGAGCACGGGGTCGCGGGGCACGCGGAGTTCCTGGTCCTCGACGGGCGCGAGGTAGGGAGGGGATTGGCTGACCGCAGATTCGACGTGGTCATCAACATGTTCACCTCGCTCGGGTACTACGACGAGGAGACCGATGCGGCCATCCTCCGGCAGTGCCGCCAGGTGACGCGGCCCGGGGGGATCTTCGTGCTGGACACGGGCTTCCGCGATTGGCTTGTGCGCCATTTCCAGCCGTCCGGGATCGCCCGCGTGCGCGACATCCTGGTGGTGGAGGAGCGGAAGCTGAACCTTGAGACCTCGCGGATGGAGAACGTCTGGACGTTTTTTGAGAAGGCTGGCGATGGCTACCGGTTCAAGGCGGAGATCCCCTTCAACCATCGGGTCTACTGCCTGCACGAGCTGATCAGCCTCTTCGAGCGGGCAGGGTGGTCGTACCGCAAGGCGTACGGCGATTTTTCGCTGGCCGAGCCCTCCATCGACCGGGGGCGACTCATCTTCGTGGCCGAAAATGCGGGAAGGTGAGCGGTGGACCGTTCCACCCCCGGCCCCTTCTCCCGTTATAGTGGCGCAACATCACCAAGGAGGGATCCTCGTATGACCAAGGAAGAGGTGTTGCGACTTCTAGACAAGCTTCTCCCCGTTGACCCGAACTCCACGATGTTCCTGGCGACGCGGGACGACCGCCCGCCCCACGTGCGGCCGCTGAGCCTGGTGCGGGACGGCCTCCGATTCTACTGCGCCTCGGCGCGGTGCTCCGACAAGTCCCGGCAGATCGCGGCCCACCCCGAGGTGGAGTTCGTGGTCCTGCTCAAGAAGGGCGAGCACACCGGGTACCTCCGGGTGGAGGGGAAGGCCGTGGAGGTCACGGGAAAGCCCCTCCACGAGGCATGGACGCGAGGCAAGGGCTACGACACGAAGATGTACTTCCCGGGCGGGCTCGACGATCCAGACCTGATCGCTTTCAAGATCGAGCCAACCCAAGTCCGGCTCCTCGCCCCCGGCAACATGGACGAGGCGGAACTCCCCACGGCCTGGTTCGCTCGGGAGACCGGCTCGGTACCGCCCGAGTCTACGAGTTCATGAGCGCACACCCCCGCTCGCTACCCGGTGGCCACGATGTGCCGCGTACTGGAGGTCTCCCGCAGCGGGTACTACGCGTGGCTAGGGCGGTTCCCGTCGCGGCGGGCGCGGGAGGACGTGCGGTTACAGGAACGGGTCGAGGCGATCCACGCCCGGAGTCGGGGAACGTACAGAGCGCCGCGGATCCACGCCGAACTGAGGGCGGAAGGGATCCGGGTGGGCCGCAAGCGCGTGGCGCGGCTGATACGGGAGGCGAGGCTGGAGGGGGTGAGCCGACGGCGGCGCCGGGGGACGAGGAAGCGCGACCCGGAAGCTGAACCGGCGGCGAACCCGGTGGAACGGGAGTTCACCGTCCCTGCCCCGGACCGGCTGTGGGTAGCAGACATCACGTACATCCCGACTGGGGAAGGGACCCTGTACCTGGCGGCGGTGGTGGACGCGTTCAGCCGGCGGGTGGTGGGATGGGCGATGGAGGCGCATCTGCGGTTGGAACTCGTGCTCAAGGCCCTGAACATGGCGATCGGGCAACGTCGTCCGCGGGGAGTGATCCATCACTCCGACCACGGGAGTCAGTACACCGCAGTGGAGTTCGGGAAGAGGTGCCGGGAGGCTGAGATCCGGCCGTCGATGGGATCCATGGGGGACTGCTACGACAACGCGCTGTGTAAGAGCTTCTTCGCGACCTTGGAGTGCGAACTTCTCGACCGGCGGACCTTTCGGACCCGGGATGAGGGGCGACGGGAGGTGTTCGCGTTCATCGAGGGGTGGTACAACCCGCACCGACGGCACTCCGCGTTGGGGTACGAAACCCCGGCGGGGTACGAACGGAGGTACCACTGGGAAGGGAGCGTTGCCGAGGAGACGGCGGAACCCCGTCGATGTAGCGTCAGTTGAACACAGGGGTCACGGATGACGACCACGGTCAGGCAAACAGCGTGGGCGTCAAGCGGTACACTGTCCACCAAAGCGGGGCAACTCCAACCGACTCCACAGGAGGGATCATGGAGCGAGAGCTGACAGACCGGAGGCGAGGGCTTTGGCAAGCAGTGGTCGTTCTTCTGATATGCTCAGGTCTAGCGTCTCTCATTCTGGCGATCGTGACAGGCTACAGACGCGGCGGGGTGTTCTATCCGATCTACGTGGCCGCTGCAGCCTACTTCGCTCTGAGCGGCTTGTTGGCGCGACCCGATGAGCGTCTGCCGGAAGAAAGAAAGAGCACGTATCCGGGACTCTACCGACATACGGCTGCAGCTCTCCTAGTCTGGTTCATCATCATGGCCACCGTGGGGTTCTGGCCTGGATTGGACTTCTTCTCCTTCGTCCCGATCGTCTTCATGGGTGTGTACGCTATGCTCAGAGGGGAGTTGGAATCCCGTCACAAGAAAGGAAGGCTATAGCCTCAAGCGCAAGAACACGGTAGCCCCCCTTGACACCCGGCCTATAATGGAGCGTTGGGGGTTGTAATCCACTAGCCAGAACGAGCACCCCCAACGCTTCATCGAACTGCGACGGGGCTGTCCTCCACGCCCCGTCGCGCTTTGCAGGCAGGCTCACTTGACACAAGGCGTACAATCACGGCGCAGGGAGACAGCCGACGGCTCGTGCGCGTTTGTCTACCTCCTTCAGATCGTCTCCCTGCGTCGACTTCCCTAGCGACGGGGCCCAGCTCGAGGCCCCGTCTTTGGGACGGTTCACCACATCTCCACCATGTCTTCGCGGCACCTCCCACTATCGGAAGGAGAATGCGAGCGTGCAGGATACCTAGCCCGCTTCCCTGCCATCCTCACCGATAGAGCGTTTCATTAGACGGGGCCCCGCAACGGGGCCTCTGCCTTTGGTGAGTGTGACATCGCTAACGTCCATCGATCCTCTTCCATGTGTCCTGGCCGGCTGCTGCCATCAGGTATTGTCACCGCCGGGTTAGAACTGACCCACTAGCGCCGGTTTGGTTTTGACCCACCCCCTGGCCAGGGCAACTTCTCGTCCTGTGGCAAGGACGGGAGGTGTCCAGAGGAGATGCTGGGAGGCGGGACGGTGAAGCAGATGTACGAGCTGGCAGGTGGGGGACAGTCGATCCGTGGGATCGCCCGG
>CAKZKH010000173.1 GCA_937122485.1 uncultured bacterium
CGCTCGAGGTCGAGGTACCAGTGGCGGGTGGGGCGAACCACAATCGCCGTGGACCGGCAGAACGCGCACACTGGACGGAGGAGATCTTCAGGCTCCAGAAGCGCCCCACAGGCGTCGCACTGGTTGCCCTGGGCATGAAGGTATCCACACCGCGGGCAGGTGCCGAGGATCAACCGATCCGCCAGGAACCGCCCACACCCTTGGCAATAGGCACGCTCCTCTTCCCGCACCAGGATGTAGCCGTTGGCCTCCATCTGCCGATAGATGTTTTTGACGAACTCGGCGTGCACAGGGGACTCGGTGGTTGTGTACCAATCGATTTCGATTTCGAACTGCTTCAGAACTTTGACAATGGTTTGGTGGACCTCGCTGGCCAATTGGGCCGGGGTCAACCCGCGGCGGGCCGCCTCGTACTCCACCTTGGTGCCGTGGGCGTCCGTGCCGGAAACGTGGAGGGTTTCGTACCCCAGCAAGCGAAACAGGCGGGTGAACGCATCCCCGGAGAGGAGGCAGCCAATGAGGTTCCCCAGGTGCAGCATGCCCGACCCGTAGGGCCAGGCGCTGCACACCAAAACCCGCCGCACGTTCTTGTTGGCCACGCGATACCTCGCTAGGGGCGGATTATAGCTTGCCCCCTGACAAGGTCCGGGCCCAACTCCCCTCCCGCCCCTGAACTTTGGTACACTTGCGGTTCGTAGGAGTTGCCCATGCGGGAGGCCACCATTGCTCGGGAACTCGTTGTCCACGCGGAGAATCGCGTGGGCATCCTGGCCAACATCGCCCGCCTGCTGTCGGACCAGGGGATCAACATTTTGGGCGTGGCGGTGATCGTCCAGGAGAACCAGGCGGAACTCCACCTCATGGTGGACGCCCCCAACTATGCCCTCACGGCCCTCCGAAAGGCCGACTGGACGGTGGAGGAGCGCGAGGTGGTGGTTCTGGAGCTGCCCCACCGCCCAGGGTTCTTGCGGCGAATCACCGAAGCCCTGGCTCGGCAGAACTTGGACATCCAGTACCTGTATGCCAGCGCCCCCACCGGGGCTCAGGCTTCGCTCGTGGTCCTTTCCTGCACCCACAACGGCAAGGCCGTGCAACTGTTGCGGGAGCTTTAGGGGACCCTTGTCCCCCTCCAAAGTCGCCCGTTGCCCCCTAGGCCCTCGCCCCCTCAAGCAAACTCGCCCCGAAGTATGAAGGAGGTAAGGATGACCCACAAAGACCGGGCCCTGGCCCTCTTGGCCTTGGCCCTGGCGTTGGCCAGCATGGTCGTTGTCCCTCTGTTCCTTAACACCTAGGGGAAGGGGGGCAACGCCCCCCTTCCCGGATCGTCTTGTCCTACTTTTCCCCCAGCGAAGAGGTGCAGTTCGGGCAGCGCTTGGCAGCGATCGGTATCGAGGTGAAGCAGTACGGGCACTCCTTGGTGGTGGGCGCAGCCGCCGGCGCGGGACGGCGCAACTTCATCACCGCCCGCACCAGGAGGAACATCACCAAGGCGATGATGAGGAAGTTGATCACGTTGTTGAGGAACTCCCCGTAGTAGATGGCAGCAGCCCCAGCTTCTCGAGCGGCTTTGGCCGAGGCGTACGTACCACCATCCAGAGCCACAAACAAGTTGGAGAAGTCCACGTTGCCCACCAGCTTCCCCACCACGGGCATGATGATGTCGAAGATAAAGGAACGGACCACCGCCCCGAAGGCGACACCCATGACGAAAGCCACGGCCAGATCCACCAAGTTACCCTTGGCAATCCAATCCTTGAACTCTTTCCCCACGAAAGACCACCTCCAAACGCATGATAGGACGAGGCGCCCACCCCGGGCAATTGGCCACCGGGTTGACCCGGGTACCATTGGCCGGCCATGACCGGGACGTGGATCAACATGGGCACGGTGTTGGCCGGGGGGACGCTGGGGCTTGTCGTGGGGAACCGGCTTCCCTCCCGGGCCAAGGAGGGCGCGGCCCTGGGGGTGGGCCTGGCCACGGTGGTGCTGGGAACCCGACTTGCCTTGGGAACGGAGAACGTCCTGGTGCTGATGCTGGCCGTGATCTTGGGAGGGGCGGCCGGAGCGGCCCTTCGCCTGGGCGAGCGCCTGGTGTCCGCTACCCGTGCAGCTGAACGGCTGTTCCAGGGCCGGCCCCTGGCCGAGGGCTTTCTCACCGCCAGCCTGTTGTTCTGCGTCGGGCCCATGACCGTGGTGGGTTCGATCCAAGATGGACTGCACGGGGACTGGTCTCTGTTGGCCGCCAAGTCGGTTCTGGACGGAATCTCCGCCTTGACCCTCGCCGCCACACTGGGACCGGGGGTCCTCCTCTCCCTGGCGGTGATCCTCGTCTATCAAGGGGGCCTCACCCTTCTCGCCCGGCTGTGGGGAGCCCGTTTGGCTGGGGTCGGTCCCGCGCCGCCGTGGCTTGTGGAACTGTCCGCAGCCGGGGGAGCCGTGGTGCTCCTCCTCGGGATCGACCTCCTCAAACTTCGCCGGGTGAGCGCGGCTGACTTCCTGCCTTCCCTTCCCCTGGCAACGTTTTTCGCCTGGGTCCTGCGGTTTCTCGGATGACAGTGCGCTTTCGAAGTTGGCCCAAACTGGACCGGGACCTGTGGGCGTTGACCCTGGCCCAGCTCATCACCTCCGCAGGCTTCTCTCTGGCCCTTCCCTTTCTCTCCTTGTACCTCCACCGCGACCGGGGCCTGCCCATGGCCTTGGTGGGTACGATCATGCTGCTCAACGCCGGGGTCAGCGCAGGGGGCCGGGTGTTGGGCGGGGAGCTGGCAGACCGGTGGGGGCAGCGGGGAGTGGCCCTGGGCTCGGCCCTCCTCAGGTCCGTCTCCTTTGGCGTGCTGGCCGTGCTTCTTGGTCGCCGAGGGCCTGTCCCCGCGATCGCGATGGCCTACTTGGCCCTCCGGCTGACCGGGGCCATGGCCATGACGGTCATCACGACCATGGTGGCGGACCTGGCCGAGGAAAAGAAGGTGGAGGCCTTTGGCGTTCTGCGGGTGGGAAGCAACATCGGTTGGGCTGCAGGGCCCGCCCTCGGGGGAGCCCTGGCCACGTTTCTCCCCTACTGGACCTTGTTCGCGTTTGGGTCCTCGGTCACTGCGGTGGCGTTTGTCGTGCTCCTGGTCGTCAAGGGCCAGCCTGTGCGCCGGGACAAGTCCCAGGCCTCCCTACGCGAGCTCCTGGCGGACCGCGCCTTTGCCCGTTTTCTGGCCTTGGCGTTCCTTGTGTTTGTGGTGGCTGGACAGTTGGTGTCCACCCTTTCGGTGTACACGGTCAGTCGGCTGGGGCGGTCCGAGGGGGAATTCGGGGCCCTTCTGACCGTGAACGGCTTGGTGATCGTGTTCCTCCAGTATCCTTTGGCCCGGTGGAGCAATCGCCTCAACAGGGCCCAGGCCCTCGCTGCGGGGAGCTTGCTCTACGGGGCCGGGTACGCGGCGGTCGGGTGGGCCCGAACGTTCCCCTCCTTGGCCGGGGCTGTGGTTCTGGCCACGCTGGGCGAGGGGTTGTTTGCCCCCACCACCATGGCCCTGGCCGCGGAGCTGGGGGGCCCTGTGCACAGAGGGCGGTACTTGGGGGCGCTGGGGTTCGTGGAAACGTTGGGTTGGTCCGTGGGACCATTTGTGGGCGGACTGCTTCTGGACCTGCTGTCCAGTTCCCCGGCGCTCCTGTGGGGGTCGCTCGGGGCCCTCGCCGGCTTGGCCGGAGTGGGATTCAGCTTGGCGGCACGGAGTTGGGGGACCGGAGGAGGTAATCCACCGCCCGTTCCAGGGCCATAGCCCGCGACCCCTTGACCAAAAGCAGGCACGGCCCCGGCCACAGCTCCGAGTGGAGGAGGCTCACCAACCCCTCGAGATCGTCTTCCTCTGCAGCCCCTGGCCCGCCCCACGAGCCAAACGCCCGAGCGAACCGTGGGCCATAGCAGAACAGGGCATCCACCCCCAACGCCCTTGCCTGTTCCACCGCCTCCCGGTGATACCGCTCCTCGTCGGGTCCAAGGTCAAGCATGTCGGCCAGCAGGGCTACCCGACGGGCCACGGGTACCCTCAGGGCCCGCAGGGTCCGCAGGGCTACCCCCATGGACAGGGGGTTGGCATTGTAACAGTCGTCCAGCACCCATCCGAACGGGGCCTGGACCAAGTTCAGCCGATGGGACACGGGCTGGACGTGGGCCAGGGCCTGAGCCGCGCTTTTCTCTGGGATTCCCATCCCCCAAGCCAAGGCCAGGGCCCCACAGGCCAACACGGCCACGTGCTCCCCCAGAAGCTGGAGCTTCACGGTGGCCCCCCCGCCCGGCCCCACGGCCTGGAACCGCACCCCGGTGGGGTCGTCGGCCACAATGTGCTGGGGGAAGAAGTCCGCCTCCTCCGTGCTCCCGAATCGCAAGCACAGCCCGGCGCACCGCTCCACCCGGGCCCGCAACTCCGGGGAGTCCCAGCCCAGGACAAGCAGACCTTCCTCCGGCAGGGTATCTGCCAGTTCCCATTTGGCTTCAGCAATCTGCTCGAGCGAACCCAACGCCCCGAGATGGGCCGGCCCCACCGCGGTGATGATACCCGCCCAAGGCTGGACCAATTCCGCCAGCTTGCGGATCTCCCCGCGGGCCGTCATCCCCAGCTCAAACACCGCCAGCTCCGCGTCGTCCGGAATGGAGAGCACGGAGAGGGGAACCCCGATTTCCGTGTTGTAGTTCTCCGGTGGTCGGTAGGTGCGGTACCGCGTGGACAGAGCTGCAGCCACGAGCTCCTTGGTCGTCGTCTTGCCGAAGGAGCCCGTGACCCCCACGACCGAGATGTCCAGCATCCCCCTCCGCCAAGCCGCCAAATCCCACAGGGCTTGGACAGGGTCGGACACGAGGATCAAGTTGTGGCCCACGCCGCGGTCCTCAGCCACCAGGGCCCCCACCGCCCCCCGGGCGTACGCTTCGGGAAGGAACTCGTGACCGTTCCGGACCCGGCCTCGGATCGCTACGAACACGTCCCCAGGCCGAATGCGGCGGGAGTCGCAACCTGCCCCGGAAGCGGTGAATGGAGCCATGGGCCGAAGGAGCTTGGCCTCCAGCACCTCGGCTGCTTCCCGAACGTCCCACACGGCTAGTCCCCCGTGAGGGGGAGGATCAGGGACACCCGCCCGTACACAAATACCCCAGGCAGCCGGTCCGAAACCTTGTGCACACCGTACAACCAGGTCTCACCCACCAGATCGGAGATGGGATCGCGGGCAAACAGTTCCACGGTCACGGTGTCGTAGGACGGGATTCCTTCAACAAAGCTCATCAAGTCCTCGATCCCCTCGAACACGGGCGGCGGCTCGGCCTTCTCCCTCCGGCGAGGCCCCGCATAGGCCCGAAGCTCCACGTACGGACTTTCCAGACCCTCAGGGATCCTGAGCTGGCCGTCCCACCGCTCTTCCTGGCCCCGCCAGTTTCTCATCCACAGGGCAAAGCGGATCACCTCGCCCGGGGCATACTCCACCTTCTCCGTGGCCAAGTCCACGATCTCCGCAGCCCGGAAGTCGCCCCGCACGGCGACCTCCAGGTCGATGGAAGTCAGCCGAGGATCCTGAAATTCGTTGTACATGAGGAGATCAGCCACCAATGCAG
This sequence comes from uncultured bacterium, assembly GCA_937122485.1. GTDB lineage: Bacteria > Bipolaricaulota > Bipolaricaulia > Bipolaricaulales > Bipolaricaulaceae > CAKZKH01. The sequence goes on from CAKZKH010000173.1 coordinate 5,594, forward strand.
CCTCCCAAGCCGTGTACAAGGCAATGTCCTCGGTGGACAGGAACACGTTCTGGCGGGTGAGGGGACGGGGCAGACCCAAGCCCCGGAGGGTGTACCGAACCGTCATCGTCCCTGGTCCGATCCGATCCAGGACCTCGTCGGCGGCCTGAACCCCGGAAACGAATAGAAGCAGGGGGGACAGACGGGCCTCGTCCACCAGCTGAACCGCCAGGGTTCGGCTCGCCAACGTGCCCAAATCCCGCACCGTGATCGTGGTGGCAATGCCCCGGGGGATCCTTCCGGTTAGCCCAGCCACGCCGGGCATGCGGTCGGCAAACACCCCACCCCGAATCTCCCCCAGGCTTCCAAACTTGTAGGAGATGTCGTACGCCGCCACGGTGGCGAAGATGGCGGCGTCGGTGAGGAAGTACCGGCAAGCGCCGGTGAGGAGGAACGGGTGACCGAAGGCCAGGATTGCTCCATCTCGCACCAAGGTCACCGTGCCCAACGCCCCCACGGTGATGTCCCCCATGGCCAAGGCCACGCCCACCGGACCCCCCGGCACGAAGTTCATGGTGGCCCCGCCGCTGGCCCTGGGCACCGCTTGCACCTTGGGCACCCCCAGGTCCAAGAGACCGGGCACCTTCCGCCGGAACAACGGCACCAACTCGCTCATCTCCAAGCCGTCCCAGCTCCAGCCCTGTTCCAGGAGGCCCACAGCCCGGGTCGAAAGGCCGCTCACGGTCATGGGCACGGAAATGTCCCAGAGGTCAGGGGCGGGCACAACCCCCGCCATCTCCTCCCCAGGGTCCGCGGAGTAGCCGTTGACCACCTCTTCCAGCACCTTGAGCATGGGTTCGATCGGGGTAACCAGGGCCAGGGGCTTTTCTCGGTCCATGGACCACAGGGCCGCACGGGACAGGGCCCCAGCCAACCGACCGTCCAAGTACACTGGGCTTCCGGACATGCCCTGGGCCACCCCGCCCGACTGGGTGATGGCCGGACCCCATACCCGCACGAGGATGAAGTCGTTTTTGTCGCCGGGCTCATCGAGCACGGCCACCACCTGGGCTTCGAACCGGGCGATCTCCGTGCCCGCCACCACCGTTAGCCCGTAGCCGGTCATGCCTGGCCGGACCTCGGCCAGGGGCATCACAGTTTGAGCGGAAGCAGCGATCGCTACCCCCAGCACCCACAGCCACGCTGTTCGCATGATCACCCTCCTTGAGCCAGGGCTACGGCCCTGGCCGCACCTTCCTCCATCGTCGCCACGCTCACCAGGCCGGCCTGGGCCAAGATATCCCGGCCCTCTGGCTCGTTCGTCCCCACCAATCGAATCACCATGGGGAATGGAAAATCCTTGCGGGCATCCACGATGCCCCGGGCCACCTCATCGCAACGGGTGATCCCGCCAAACACGTTGACGAACAGCACCCGGGCTCGCCCGTCCTGGGCGATGATCTCCAGACCCTTTCGGACCCGTTCGGCCCGCGCGCCCCCTCCGATGTCCAGGAAGTTGGCGGGCCGGCCCCCAGCGTGGCTTACCAAGTCCAGCGTGGCCATCACCAGGCCCGCCCCGTTACCCAACACGCCGACCTCCCCCTCCAGGCGAACATAGCTCATCCCCGCCTTCTTGGCCTCCCGCTCCAGGGGATCACCCCCTGCATCGGCCAGACCCTCAAACTGAGGTCCGGGCCGGTGGTCCTCATCCACGATGATCTTGGCGTCCAACGCCACCAGCCCGGCGTCCACCTCGGCCAGGGGGTTGATTTCCACCAAGTTGGCCTCGTAGAGGCAGAAGGTCTCGTACAAGCGCGCCGCGAGGTGGGCCAAGGAGCCCCGAAGGTGAGCCGGGGCCAAGGCCACGAGTTGGCGGAGCCGGAAGGAAAGCGGACCCTCCAAGGGAGGGACCACCACCTTGCGCAGGGCCTGGGGCTCAACCCGAGCCACCTCCTCGATGTCCACCCCGCCCCGCGGGGAATAGATCAGCACCGGAGCCCGTGTTCTTCGATCGATGGTGATCCCCAAATAGTGCTCGGCCTTGACCTCCAAAGCCTCCACGACCAGGAGCTCTTGGACTTTGAACCCCTTGAGGTCCGAGCCGAGCATGTCCCGAGCCGTGCGTTCTGCTTCCTCAGGGGTTTGCACCCTCCGGATCCCCCCGGCCTTGCCCCTTCCCCCTACAGGAACTTGGGCCTTGAGCACCACGGGTTTGCCCGCGGCGCGGGCGAGCTCCCCCGCTTGTGCGGGCGTTCGGGCCACCCCGCCCCTGGGCACAGGGAACCCCATCTTCTCCAGCACAAGCCGACCCTGCCACTCCACCAATCGCATGGCCCTCCTTTTCTGGACGGAGGGAGCTTACCCAGCTTCCCCACCCCCAACCAGAGACACCTGACCGCCGGAGAGAGGGCAAATGCGGAATCCTTGAGTTTTTCCAGGTGGTAGGGTAACTTTGGAGGGTATGACTGGGCTTCACGACCCCACCTACGACGTAGACAAGATTCAAGTCCTTGAGGACATCGACGCCGTCCGAAAGCGACCGGGCATGTACATTGGATCCACCGGGCCGGAGGGCCTGCTGCAGATGGTCTACGAGGTGGTGGACAACTCCGTGGACGAGGCCCTAGCCGGCTACTGCACGGAAATCGAAGTGACGATTCACGAGGACAAGCGAGTGACCGTGCGGGACAACGGGCGGGGCATCCCTGTGGGCATCCACCCCGAGACGGGGATCCCCACAGTGGAACTGGTGTTGACGACCCTCCATGCCGGTGGGAAGTTCGAGTCCGGGGGGTACAAGGTCTCGGGTGGGCTGCACGGGGTAGGCGTTTCCGCAGTGAACGCCCTGTCCGAAAGCTTGGTGATCGAGGTCCACTGGCGAGATGGCAAGGTCTACCGCCAGGAGTTCGAGCGGGGGCGGAAGAAGACCGAACTCATCCAGGTAGGGGAGACCAAGACCACCGGAACCACCGTGACCTTTCTCCCGGATCGGCAGATCTTTGGGGAGATCCACTACAACTTCTCTAAGCTGTCCCACCGCCTTCAAGAGCTGGCCTACCTCAACTCCGGGCTCACGATTCACTTCGACAACCGGCTGGCCGACGTGCGGAGGACGTTCCGGGCCGAGGGCGGCGTGGTGGCGTTCGTAAGAGAACTCGCCACGGGCAAGGAGCCCCTGCACCCCGAACCGATTTACCTGGCCGAGGACCGGGGAAGCCAATCTGTGGAAATGGCCCTGTTGTTCACGGACGCCATGGACGAGGAGGTATTCACGTTCGCCAACAACATCAACACCCGGGAGGGGGGCACCCACCTTACGGGGTTCCGCTCGGCCCTCACCAAGGTGGTCAACGACTACGCCCGGGAGAAACGGTTGGTTCGCCAGGACGAGGAGGCTCTCCCTGGGGAGGCCATCCGGGAAGGGCTGGTAGCCATTGTCTCTGTGAAGCTGGCCCAGCCGGAGTTCGAGGGACAGACAAAAACCAAGTTGGGCAACCCCGGGATCCGCACGTTCGTGGAGGACGTGATCCGGGAGCAGCTGGGGCAGTATTTGGCCAAGAACCCCGGGGTGGCGCGGGCCGTGGTGGAGAAGTCCCTCTCGGCCCATCGGGCGCGGGAGGCCGCGGCCAAGGCCCGCAAGCTGGTGCGGCGGAAGGGGGCGCTGTTCGCCGGGTCACTCCCCGGCAAGCTGGCGGACTGCACAAGCGACAAGCCGGAGGAGTCGGAGCTGTTTATCGTGGAAGGGGACTCGGCCGGCGGCTCGGCCAAGCAGGGCCGAGACCGCACCTTCCAGGCCATCCTCCCCCTCCGGGGCAAGGTCCTCAACGTGGAGAAGGCCCGCCTGGGGAAGCTTTTGGACAACCAGGAACTGCGGGCCATCATCACCGCCTTGGGCACCGGCATCCGCGAGGAATTCGACATTTCCGCCCTGCGGTACCACAAGATCATCCTCATGGCTGACGCCGACGTGGACGGGGCCCACATCCGCACCTTGCTGTTGACCTTCTTTTACCGCAACCTGCGGCCCCTGATCGAACAGGGGCACGTGTACATTGCCAAAGCCCCCTTGTACTTGGCCTACCGCCACCAGACCCGCAAGTACCTGTACTCGGAAGAGGAGCTGCGCACTTTGCTTGAGGGAACCGACGGGTACACGGTTCGGCGGTTCAAAGGGTTGGGGGAGATGAACCCCGAGGAGCTGTGGGAGACCACGATGAACCCCAAGAGCCGGATTCTCCTGCGGGTCACGGTCCGGGATGCGCTGGAGGCGGACGAGGTGTTTACCACCCTGATGGGGGCGGACGTGGCCCGGCGGCGGGACTTCATTCGGGAGAACGCGCACCGGGTGGCGGCTCTGGACATCTGAGGATTGAAAGGACGCGCCCCTTCGGGGAACATAGGGGGGTCGGGGCCGTAGCTCAGCTGGGAGAGCGCTAGCATGGCATGCTAGAGGCCACGGGTTCAAGTCCCGTCGGCTCCACTTGTCCTTGCGTTTGGGGCTCAGCCGCGCGTATACTTTGGTCCACCGGCCCGTGTAGCTCAGTCGGCAGAGCACTTCCTTGGTAAGGAAGAGGTCGTCGGTTCGATTCCGACCGCGGGCTTAAGGGCACGAGGGCGGGAACAGGGAGCGCCCCGGCCGGAAAGAGAACAAGAGGAGGTTAATCAGGATGGCCAAAGAGCAATTTGTACGAACGAAGCCCCACGTGAACATCGGGACCATTGGCCACATTGACCATGGAAAGACCACCCTCACTTCGGCGATCACCAAGGTCCTGGCCATGAAGGGGTTGGCCAAGGAACGGACGTACTCCGACGTGGCCAAAGCCGATGCCAAGCTGTTCCGCCGGGATGAGACGAAAATCCTCACCGTCAACGTGGCCCACGTGGAATACGAGACGGAGAACCGGCACTACGCCCACATCGACTGCCCGGGCCATCATGACTACATCAAGAACATGATCACCGGGGCCGCCCAGATGGACGGAGCGATCCTGGTGGTGTCCGCCGCTGAGGGCCCCATGCCCCAGACCCGGGAACACGTCCTCCTCGCCCGCCAGGTGAACGTGCCCGCCATTGTGGTGTTCCTCAACAAGGTGGATGCCGTGGACGACCCGGAACTGGTGGACCTCGTGGAAGTGGAGATCCGCGACCTCTTGTCCAAGTACGAGTTTCCCGGAGATGAAACCCCGGTCATCCGTGGCTCGGCCCTCAAGGCCCTCAACGCCAAGTCCATCGACGATCCGGCCGCCCAACCCATCCTCGAGCTCATGACCGCCGTGGACACCTTCATCCCCCTTCCCAAGCGGGAAGAAGACAAGCCGTTCCTTATGCCCATCGAGGACATCTTCTCCATCAAGGGGCGGGGAACGGTGGTGACCGGCCGGGTGGACCGCGGCCGGCTCCGCCCAGGGGACGAAGTGGAAATCGTGGGCCTCACCGATGAGATTCGCAAGACCGTGGCCACAAGCCTGGAAATGTTCCAGAAGGTCTTGGACGCAGCCATCGCCGGGGACAACGTGGGCGTGCTCCTCCGCGGAATCGAAAAGGAAGAGGTGGAGCGGGGCCAGGTGTTGGCGGCGCCCGGTTCCATCACCCCCCACACCGAGTTCTTGGCCCAGGTGTACGTCCTGTCCAAGGACGAAGGCGGCCGGCACACCCCCTTCTTCACCGGATACAAGCCCCAGTTCTACTTCCGGACCACGGACGTCACCGGGGAAATCACCCTCCCCCAAGGGGTGGAGATGGTGATGCCCGGGGACAACGTGGACAAACTCCACTGCAAGTTGGGCAAGCACATCGCCATGTCCGAGGGTCTGCGGTTCGCCATCCGGGAAGGTGGGCGCACCGTGGGGGCGGGCGTGGTGACCAAGATCCTCAAGTAATATGGCCAAGAAGGACAACATCCAGGTCGTGGCCTTGGCCTGCTCCGACTGCGGGCGGCACAACTACCACACGCGGCGGAACAAGGCCAACAGCCGGTCCAAACTGGCCTTGCGCAGGCACTGCCGGTGGTGCGATAAGCACACCGTGCACAAGGAGTCGTAGTTCCTCCCCACCGGAGGGTGGGGGTGTAGGCCCGTAGCTCAATTGGCAGAGCAGCGGACTCCAAATCCGCAGGCTGGGGGTTCGAGTCCTCCCGGGCCTGCCAGGAGGCAGGATGAACCGATTCTTCCAAAGGATCAGGGATTATGCCGCATCGGTCCGGCAGGAAGTGGGCCGGGTGAGTTGGCCTTCCCGCAAGGAGGTGGCCACGTTCACCGTGCTTATCATCTTCCTGACCGCGGTGCTCGGCCTGTACCTGGGGCTTGCTGACCTGATCCTCACCCGGTTGGTAGGGCTTCTCCTGGGGACCTAGAGTCGAACCCATGCAGCGCAAACGGTGGTACGCCATCCAGACCTATGCTGGGTCGGAGCTGCGGTTGAAGCAGCAACTCGAGGAGCGGGTACGCAAACTCGGGTGGGAGAAGTTTTTCGAACCCATCCCCCAGGACGGGGGACAGGAGTTGTTCTTCGTGCCCGTGGAAGAAGTCGTCACCTCCCGCTCCGGCCGGGGCAAGGCCAGCGACTACCGCATCCCCTACGACTACGAGCTTCTGGCGGCCAACAACGAACGGGTGCAACGAGGGGCCCTGTTGGCCCGCCGCCCCCCCCACTACCTCCCCAAGGCGGGGGAGATCCTGACCATGGAACCCTGCTGGCGCGTGATCGTGGAGAATCAGACCCACAACGAACTGGAGTACTTGATCCCCGGGGACAAGGGCCTCCGCCGGGAGGTGCGGGTGGGCCAGCAAACCCGGCCCGGCTTCCCGCTCACGCCGGACGGAGATGAGACGTTTTTGGTGGCCGACCGGGGGATGATCGTGGCCCGGGAAAAGGCGCGCCGCGTGGTTGTGAAGTACGAGGATGGAGAAGAGGAAGTCCGCGTCATCCCCGAAGCTTACCTCTCCCCCCAAGTCCGGCCGGGCCGCAAGCTCCCCAAGGACAGTGAAATCGAGCGGGAACACAAGGTGTACGCCCGGGCGTCGGGCCTGCTGAAGGTCAAGGAGTACAAGGACAAAAGGGAGCTGTCGATCCAAAGGATTGAGAAGCGCCGGCTCATCCCGGGCTACGTGTTCGCCAAGATGGGCTTGGATGAGGACCAGATGATGGAGCTTATCCGGGGATTGGAGCGATCGGTGCGGTTTGTGGGGAGCCGAACCCGCCCTGTCCCCATCGAGGGCCCCGAGCTTTTGTTGGTTCAGCGCAAGGCCGCGGTGGGGGAGGCTGCCGAAACGGAAGCGGCGGCCCCCAAGGTGGAAGTGGAGTTCGAGGTGGGGGAAGTGGTTCAGATTGTGGAAGGCCCGTTTGCGGACTTCACTGGGGCCATCCGGGAGATCGACAAGGAAGCCGAGGAGGCCGTGGTCATGGTGAAGATCTTTGGCCGGGAAACCCCGGTTCGAATAGGCTTGGACGGCATCACCAAGGTGTAAAGGAGGTCCTGTGCCCAAACCCGTCGCCGCGAAAATCAAGCTGCAGATCCCCGCCGGGCAGGCCAACCCCGCCCCCCCGGTGGGCCCCGCCCTGGGCGAACACAAGGTCAACATCATGGAGTTCTGCAAGAAGTTCAACGAGGCCACCAAGGGCGAGCAGCCGGGGATGGTAATCCCCGTGGAGATCACGGTCTACCAGGACCGCAGCTTCGAGTTCATCCTCAAGCAGCCCCCCGTGGCCGTGCTGTTACGCAAGGCGGCGGGCGTGGACAAGGGCTCGCCCACCCCCAAGCGCCTCAAGGTGGGAAAGGTCACCATGGACCAGGTGCGGCGCATCGCCGAGCGGAAGATGGCCGATCTCAACACCGATGACCTGCAAGCCGCCATGCGCATGGTTCTTGGCACCGCGGAGAACATGGGAATCGAGGTGGTTGAATGAAACGGAGCCGCAACTATCAAAGCAAGGTCGCCCTCCTGGAGCCCACCAAGAGCTACGGGGTCCGGGAGGCCCTCGAGCTCCTCAAAAAGACGAGCACCGCCAAGTTCGCGGAGACGGCCGAGGCCATCTTCAACCTCGGCATCAACCCCGCTCAACACCAGGTGCGGGGAACCTGCGCTCTGCCCCACGGCACAGGCAAGACGGTCAAGGTGTTGGTGTTCGCCAAAGGGGAGAAGATCCGGGAGGCCGAGGAAGCCGGAGCCGACTACGTGGGGGGGGAGGACCTGGCGGAGAAGATTCAAAAGGAAGGGTGGTTGGAGTTCGACCGGGTGGTGGCCACCCCGGACATGATGTCGGTGGTGGGCAAGCTGGGGAAGCTGTTGGGACCGCGGGGCCTCATGCCCTCCCCCAAGACCGGGACGGTGACGATGGAGGTGGGCCAGGTGGTGCGGGAACTCAAGGCCGGCATGATCGAGTTCCGTGCCGACCGCTACGGCATCGTGCACACGGTGTTTGGAAAGACCACCTTTGAGGTTGATCAACTGGAGGGCAACTTGGTGGCCCTGACCCGGGCCGTGCTGGACCGCCGCCCGGAGGGCGTGAAGGGCCGCTACATCAAGCGGATCACGGTCTGCTCCACCATGGGCCCCGGGATCCGGGTCAACGAGGCCGAGCTCATTGCTGCGGCCCAGGCCCTGTGAGGAGGATGGGATGCCGCGCCCCGACAAAGTCGCCCAAGTCGAAGAGCTGAAGGAAAGGTTGGCCCGGGCACCCTCCCTGGTGGTGGTGGACTACCGAGGTCTCCCGGGCCCTGAGGCCACGGCCCTCCGCCGCTTTTTGCGCAACCAAGGGGTGGAGTTCCGGGTCGTGAAGAACACCCTGGCCAAACGGGCGGCCGCCGCGGCCGGGGTGCCCGGCCTGGCCCCAGCCCTCAAGGGCCCCAACGCCCTTCTCTTGGGCGAAGGGGACCCGGCGTTGCCGTTCCGCATGGCCCGGGAGTGCACAAAGCGCTACCCCAACCTGCAGATCAAGGCCGGGGTGTTTGAAGGCCAACCCGTGTCGGCCAAGGAGGTGGAGTTCTACGCCACCCTGCCCACGCGGGAGGAGCTGTTGGCTCGCCTGGCCGGAGCCCTGTCCGGTCCCATGCGGGGGTTGGCTTTGGCGTTGGCCGGGGTGGTGCGCAAGCTGCCCGCAGCACTATCTCAACTGGAAAAGAAGAAAGGAGCGGAGGGGTAAATGACAAAGGAAGAATTCATCCAGGCAATCGAGTCGATGACGGTCAAGGAGCTGGCCGAGCTGGTCAAGGCCATCGAGGACCGGTTTGGCGTGTCGGC
>CAKZKH010000174.1 GCA_937122485.1 uncultured bacterium
ACGTTCTCAAACAGCAAAAGGCCCAACGGTCTCCCCAAAGTACCTCTCAAGGATCTATATAGAACTCAGGAATTCCCGGGAGGAACGTGGTTCCTCTGGCCCACGGGCACGGCGGCGTCCAACGCCACCTCCGCGATGTTGAACCCGTACTCCCGGCTGCGGTACACGCTGTCCATCACAATACTCAAGGGGAAAGCGTTTTTGGGCTGCTCGCGGATGGCCGACTGGGCCCACGCCAGCAGGTTCTCCTGCCGTTCCTTGCCCTCCAGCACCTGGTTGGCCAGCTGGCCATCCCGCTGCTCAAAGGCCTGGACAGCTCGGGTCAAGATCTCCCTCGACGCTTGGGCGGCCTCCCCCACCCCTTCCGCCAAGCTGGGGGTAAGGGCAGCGGCCAAGTGCACCGTGGCCCGGGACACCTTGGCTGCGTGGTCCGCCACCCGTTCCAGTTGATCGGCCACGGTGTGGTAGTGGAAACAGGCGAACCGCGAGAGCTGCATGTCCTCCTCCCCGAGAAGGTCCCGGAGCAACAGGCCAAACTGGCGGGCCACGAGCAAAACCAACCGATCCACGTCGCCGTCCCTTTCCACCACGTCCTGGGCCAGTTCCTCGTCCCTGGCGGTGAAGGCCGCAATCCCGTCTTCCCACATGCCCAAGGTGATGTCGAAGATGCGGCGGACCGTGCCCTCCACAGGGAAGTCTCGGGCGTTGACCACACAGTGCAGGGTGACGGCCCCATGGGTCTCGCCCATCACCTCCAGGCCCACCAAAGACTGGGCGATCTCCCGCACGCTGCGGCGCTGCTCCGGACGGATGCGGTCACCCACAACCTCGATCACGTCGTAGCCCGCGATGTACCGGGCGATGATGTCCCGCCGCACGTGAACCGGGTCCCTTCCATCCAAAGCGATCCTGCAGCGGTTCTTGCTGCGGTTCTCCAGGGGCACCAGGATCAGGGACCCCGAGTCCCCGGGCACAAGCAGCATCGACGTCCCTTGGGTCACCCCCACCGCATCAGCCCACTCCTTGGGGAGCGTCACCAGGAACGTGCCGCCCCCCGTCACCTGAACCCTCCTCCGGTACGCCATAGGCCCTCCTAGCCTCTATAGACTCCCAACAAGCTCTATACCTCCTGATCGTAGGACGGAAGGGGCGGACGGGCAAGGGGGGTCAGGCCCCCTTGTTCCAATCTTTGGAGGGGATGCTGAGGCCGTCGGTGGCGGCGAGGACCGGTCGGCCGAGCTGTTCGGACAGGCGGGTGGCCAGGAGGCGGGGATTGGCCCGGAGCATGCTCATCCCAAAGTGGGTGAGCACGGCGAGGCGGGGCTTGGCCTGGTCCACGACCCGGGCTGCCTCGTCGAGGGACAGGTGGTCCACCTCGGGCTTCCAGTCGCGCATGACCACGTTGAGGACGAGAAGATCGCAGCCTTCGTACCGGCCGGCCAGTTGGGGATGGAACTTGGCGTCCACGAGGAACCCCACCCGCCCCTCGCTGGACTCCAAAATCAAGCCGTAGGCCTCGACCTGGCCGTGGTCGTGGCGGACAGGGTGGATCCTGACGGGACCGACCTCGTGAACGCGGCCCTCCTCCCAAACCTGGATTTCCTTGAGGAAGGGGCGCACGTAGCGCAGGACCACAGGGTCTTCTCCTTCCAAGGCGTCGCGGGGGGCGAGGAGGGTGCCCCGGGGCTTGAGCCCCCCGTCGGCCATGGCCTCGATCATGATGTTGACGTCCGTCGAATGGTCCAGGTGCTTGTGGGAAAGGAAAATAGCCGAAAGTTGAGTGGGATCAAGAGCCGGTCTGGATTTGCGGGCGCGGAGCAACGTTCCTGGCCCGGGGTCGAGAAGCATCTGCACCCCGTCGAGCTCGATCCACGTGCCGGCCGAGGAGCGAAGCTGCCGGGCCACCACGAAACGCGCCCCGGCTGTGCCCAGAAACTTCACGTAGCCCACGGTCCGATGCTAGCGTGAAAGGGCAAGGGGAGCCCACGGGGACCTTCGTAGACGACCGACGTGCAGCGGCCCCCAATGGAGCTAGAGCGAGATCTGGCCTTTTCCCCCGCAGCCCGCCGCAACCCACCGGGGTTTAGGTCTTCTCCACGGCCGCAGGGACCACGCACAGGAACTTCAAGGGCTCTGTCCCTGTGTTGCGGAACTGGTGGTGCTCGCCCGGCGGCATCCACACCACGGTCGAAGCCTCCAGCGCTTTCGCTCCTTGGGCCGTGTGGACCTCCCCCCGACCGGAGAGCACCACCACCCCATGCTCGTAGGGGTGGGCGTGGGCCGGGGTATGGCCGCCGGGGGCAAGGGTGAACAGCCGCACGGCGAACGTGGGTGCTCCCTCCACGGGCCCGATGAGCAGCCGCTTGGTCACTCCCACGATCTCCTTGCCATCGGACATATTCCGCTCGGGCACGTCCTCCATCTTTCGCACAACTGCCATGGTCAGCTCCTTTCAGCACACGGTCACCACCAAGGGCACGAACAGCTCGTCGGGGGTCAGGCCCCCGTGCAAGCCCCGCAGCTTGAACTCCTCGGTGGGCCAAAGCACAAACCTCCGTTTGCGGGAAATCACCAACAGGTCTCCCAGGAGGGTGCGGACGTCGGGGCGGGCCCCCTCCAGGCCCCAAAGACGTCGGGTCAGGGCCTCCTCCACCGTCATGAGGGTGAACTCCTCAAGAAAGAACCGGGCGAAGAAATCCTTGACCTGCTCCTCCTTTCCCCGCTTGAGGAACAAGTAAGCGGCCCGGGGATCCCCCACCGGGGGAAGGAGGAGGGCCTCCCGCAAAGACGGCTGAGCCGCGCAGTTCACCATGTCCTTGACCGGATCGGCCTCGTACAGGCCGTGGTCGGCCAGGATCAGGAGGAGCGAGCCTCGGGGCATCTTGGGAAGGAGTCCCGTGAGGAGCTGGAGGACGTGGGCCGTTTCCAAAGCTACGGCCGGGCTGGAGGGTCCATAGGCATGGGCCAAGCTGTCCGTGCTCGGCCAGTACACGCTGACGAACAACGGCCCAGGCCGGGTCAGGGTTTCCTCCAGCAGCATCACCAGGTCGGATCCGGTGAGAAAGGGAACGGTCCGGGTGACCCCTTGGTACAGGGCCTTGGACAGTCCGGAGTCGGCGATGAACTTGGGCAGGAAGAGCACAGTAGGGATCCCGGCTGCGGCCAGGCGCTGGTACAGGGTGGGAGCCGCCAGCAGCGTCTCAGGGTTCACTCCCATCTTCTCCAAGGCGTTTTCTCGCCCCCCAGGCACGGTGAGCTTGATCATGTCCACGACCGAGCCCACCTCGGGGATGAACAGTTTGTAGCCCAGGATCCCGTGGCGGATGGGGCTCAGCCCAGTGGCCAGGGTGGCCAGGGAAGCCGTGGTCGTGGTGGGGAACACCGAGGTCAACGGGATGTAGGTGCCCGAGTGGAGGAACGGGCCGAGGTCCACGAGCCCCGCCCCCCGCAGGCCCTCCAGGCGCTTGTACCCCACCCCGTCCAGGAGCACGCAGAGCACCACGCTGGCCGAAGGCAACCCCAGTTCCTCTTTGAGGCTCGGGCCCGACGGGGTGAGCCCAAACAGGGCTTCGATCGTGGCTGGAACCGCCGTGAGGGCGTACCTTTCGTAGTGGGGCCGCTCGCCTCTCGTGTCCGCCAGAATCCTCTTGAGGACGTCTTGCTGACTCACCATAGCCCCGGCATTATAGACCCACAGGAGGGAACGATGGGGAGCTGTTCTAACGTTGAATCGAACAGGGCCCGCTGCCCGTGCACCTGGGAGCCCTGCCCCCGCAAGGGCATCTGCTGCGAGTGCTTGCGGTACCACCTCAGCCACGGGGAGCTTCCCGGTTGCTGCTTTCCCCCCCAAGCGGAGCGCACCTACGATCGGTCGTTCGCCCACTTCGCCCGCCTCTACCGATGAAAAACCGCCTGGTGGCCAAGATCCTCTACGAGGTGGCGGAGCTCCTCGAGCTCCAAGGGGTGCAATTCAAGCCCCGGGCGTACCGCCGGGCCGCCCAGGCTGTGGAGTCTTCACCTTTTCCAGTTGAGGACTTGGCGGCTCAGGGGCGGCTGGAGGAGCTGCCTGGGGTAGGGGCCTCCATCGCCACCAAGATCGAAGAGATTGTGGCCACAGGCCGGCTGGGGTACCACGAGGAGCTCAAAGAGGCCCTCCCAGTGGACCTGTATGCCCTCACCCGCGTGGAAGGAGTTGGGCCGAAGACGGCCAAGGTCCTCTACGAAACCCTGGGCATCCGCACCCTCGACGACCTGGAACGGGCCGCCCGGGAGGGGCGCATCCGCCAGGTGCCCGGGCTGGGCGTCAAGACCGAGGAGCGCATCCTGCGGGGGATCGCGGAAGCCAAGGGCCGGGAGCACCGCGAGCTGTTGGGCTACGTGTTGCCCCTGGCCCGGGACCTCGTGCGCAAGCTCGCGTCTTCGGGGCTATTCCAGCGGTTGGAACCGGCTGGATCGCTCCGCCGGGGCAAGGAAACCGTGGGCGACCTGGACATCCTGGCGGTGTCCGACCGCCCGGACCAGGCCGTGGCAGCGTTTCTGGGCCTGTCGGAGGTAGAACAAATCCTGGCCCAGGGGCCCAAGAAGGCCTCGGTGCGCCTGTCGGGAGGGTTTCAGGTGGACCTGCGGGTGGTGCCGAGGGAGGCGTTCGGCGCCGCCCTTCAATACTTCACCGGCTCCAAAGAACACAACATCCGCCTGCGGGAACGGGCTGTGGCCCGCGGCCTCAAACTCTCCGAGTACGGGCTCTTTACCGAACACGGCCAGGTCGTCGCCCAGGCCACAGAGGAAGAGATCTACGAGGCACTTGGCCTGGTGTGGGTTCCTCCCGAGCTGAGGGAGGATCAAGGGGAGATCGCTGCGGCCGAGCGCCGTGCGCTCCCCCAGCTCTTGACCCTCCAGGAGGTTCGTTCCGACCTCCACGTGCACACCCGGTGGTCCGACGGAACGATGGACCTGGGAAGCCTGGTTCGCCAAGCGGAGAGGCGGGGTCTGGAGTACGTGGCGGCGACCGACCACCTGCGGTTTGCCCAGGCCATTCCCGGCCTTTCCCTGGACGACCTCCGCCGTCAGGTGGACGAGATCCAGGCGTTGAAGGAGGGAAAGCCCAGTGTGCAAGTCCTGGCCGGGGTGGAGGCCAACATCGGCCCGGATGGGGCGGTGGATGTGCCCCGGGAACTGCGGTTGAGGCTCGACTGGGTGGTGGCCGGGGTGCACACCCACTTCCGCCAAGGGCGGGCGGAGATGACCCGGAGGTTGTTGCGGGCTGTGGAGGAAGAGGCGGTGGACGCTTTGGCCCATCCCACTGGGCGCCTGCTGGGGGAGCGTGCCCCTTATGAAGCGGACTGGGACGAGGTTTTCCGCCTGGCAGCCCAGTGCGGCACGGCCTTGGAGGTCAACGCCAACCCCCAGCGGTTGGATCTGCCCCCCGAGCTCATCCGCCGGGCCCTGGAGTTCGGAGTGAAGCTTGCCCTTGGGACCGACGCCCATGCCCCCGAGCACCTGGACTTCTTGGAGTACGGGGTGATCGCAGCCCGGCGGGGATGGGCCGAGGCCGCTCACGTCCTCAACACCCTGCCCCTGGAGCGCTTTCTCCCCGCACGGAAACGGTAGGTCAGCTGAGCTGGCGGGGGGTGAACAGCGCTTCGCGGTAGTACCGAAGCTCCTGAATGGAGTCGAGGATGTCCGGCAGGGCCCGGTGTTTGGCCCCTGCGCCGTTGGGCACAGCCTTGTCGGGATGCCAGCGCTTGACCATCTCCTTGAAACTGCTCACGTCCACGTGGCGGTAGTGCAGGTGGGCGTTGAGCCGGGGCATGTACTTGCGCAGGAACAGGCGGTCAAAGCACACCGAGCTTCCCGCCAGGGGGCAGGTCCTGGGGGGGCAGAACGCCGATACCGCTGCGAGGACCATCTCCTCGGCCTGAGCCAAGGTCAGGGTGGACTGGCGGACCTCGGCCAGGAGGCCCGACGCATCGTGCTGGCGCCGGGCCCACTCGTCCATCCCGGCGAGAACTTCCTCGGGGTGGTGAATCACCAGCACCGGGCCCTGTTGGAGCACGTGAAGCTGGGCGTCGGTAATCACCACGGCGATTTCCAGGATGACGCTGGTTTCCGGTTCCAGGCCTGTGGTTTCCAAATCAATCCAGACGAGGTTGTGCGGGTGTTGGTCCAAGCCGGAGGCCCCTTTCCACCCCAAGCTTACCGGGTTGGCCGGCCTCCCGCAGGGCGGTTAGGCTTGCCGTCATGGAGCGGCTGCCCCCTGGACAGCGGTGGGTGGAACACCTCATCCCCTACGACATCGGCCCCGTTCCGGGGCTAGACGTGGCGCGCTACCGGTTGAAGCTGACCGGGGCTGTGGCCCAACCGGTCGAGCTCACCTGGGAGCAGTTTCTGGCCCTCCCCCACACCCAGGTGCGCCAGGACTTCCACTGCGTCACCGGTTGGAGCGTGCGGGACTTGGAATGGGAGGGGGTGCCGACGAGGGCCGTTGTGGACCTTGTCCGCCCCCAGGCCAACGTGCGGTGGGTGCTGGCCGTGGGCCGCGAGGGCTACACCACGAACGTGCCCTACGATCACTTCCTCCTGGAGAATTCGCTTCTTGCCCACCGGCTGAACGGGAAGCCCTTGGCCTCGGAGAACGGGGCCCCTGTGCGGCTGGTGGTTCCGTCCCTCTACGCCTGGAAAAGCGCCAAGTACGTGGTGGAACTGCGGTTCATGCCGGAGATGAGGCGGGGCTTCTGGGAGGAGCGGGGCTACCACGACGTGGGCGATCCCTGGGAGGAGCAACGCCGCTGGCGGTAGTGCTCCCCCGGGGAAGCCCCTCTCCACCCTCACCCGGGCTCAGTCATCAGGCCAAGCGAGGAGGGGAACCTGTGCGAGTCGCAGTCGCTGCCTTTCTGCACTGTGGGGAGGGTCCTGGCCCTAAGGGAGTTAGAAGAGCTTGGACCACCAGTAGCCGTTCATGGGACCGAACCGGCTGAGCGGCCAGACCCGGATGAACGCGGCCCCGATGAAATCTTCCTCGGGCACAAACCCCCAGTAGCGGGAGTCGTAGGAGTTGAGGGTGTTGTCCCCCAACACGAAGTAGTGGCCGGCCGGGACCAGGGTGGGCTGCAGTCCGTACCGCACACCGGGGGTTGTGGTGGAGTAGGTCCAGTGGCTCACGGCCTGGAGGGGCCTGCCGTCGATGAGGACCTTGCCGCCCGGGCCGATCTGGACCGTCTGCCCTCCCACCGCAATCAGGCGCTTGACGTACCGGAACTGGCGGACCGAGGCCGTGATCCCTAGGTCGGCGAGGCTGCGCGCTCCCGCCGGCACCACGAGGCTCATGGACACATGGCCAGCCGCCTCCCGCAGTGCGGTGACCGTGACCGTCCCCCCCGCCGCCGAGGCGATCACCCGCTCAAGCGACCGCAGGGAGGGGATGGGTTCCCCGTTGATGCCAATCGTGTTGTACCCCGGGGCCACCAGCCAATCTCCGGGCTTAAGCCCCGCTTGGGCTGCGGGGCTATCGGGCTTTACTTTCCGTACCCGCAGCTCCTCCAGGTGCCAGAACACAATGATTCGTCCGGGTTGGGGGTCGCGGAAATGGTAGGTCAGGATGTCCACGAAGAACGAATCTCCCGGCATGACTGTGGGGATCATGGAGCCGGTGGGTACGGTCATTCGCACGGTGACGAAGCTGATGGTGAGCCAGAAGATTACGCCCACTTCCACGATGGTTTGGATCCAGCCCACAGCCCACTCCTGCCGAGGGGTGAGGTGGACACCCCGCTTGCGCAGGAGGCGAATGGACCAGGGCGGCTTCTTCTCTTTCTTCCGCCCCTTGCGCCAGGGCCACAGGGAGCTCATTCGATCTTGTGGATGCGGGCGACCCGCCGGAGCCAGAAAGGTCGACTCCGCCGCACCTTGTTGCGCTTCACCACTTCGATCTTCTCGATCTTGGGGGAGTGCAAGGCCACGGTGCGCTCCACCCCGATGCCCGCCACAACCTTTCGCACCGTGGCCATCTGCCGGGTCCCTGACCCCGACAGGCGAAGGACCACGCCCTCGAAGGGTTGGAGGCGCTCGCGGGCTCCCTCGGAAATCTTCTCGTAGAACCGGATCACGTCCCCGGGCCGGAACTCCGGGAACTCCCGGAGCTTCTGGGCCTCCAGGGACTGGATCAATTCATCCATTCCAGTCATGGTTTATCTCCTTTCAGCCGGTCAAGGATGATGGCAGCGGCTGCCCTTACGGAGAGCCAATTGTAACCGCCAGGGCGGATGGGGGGGAGGAGGGCGTCGCAGGCCGCTAACAGCTCCGCGGCCATCCCGTTCCCCGTGCCAAATAGGATCAGGACCGGCCGGGCGGTGAGCATCGCTCGAGCCTCCTCCCAAGAAATGCGGGGAAAAGGCAGGCCGGTGCGGGCACTGGTGCCCCACACCAGCGGTTCCTGGCCCTCCTCCCGCACCACGTCTTGGTAGCAGGCGTCGAGGTCCTCGCAGATCTCCACAAGGGACACGGCCTCCTTGCGGTTGATGAGCTCCTCTTCCCTGAGCCAGAACTCCCGCAGCCTGTGGGCGATGCGCTGCTGGCTCTCCAGAGGGGTCACAATGTAGAACCTCTTGGCCCCGTAGGTGCAGGCGGTTCGGGCGATGTCCGGCACGTTGATGGAGGTGAGGGAAGTCGCCACAACCCCCCCGGTTCGGCTTTGCATGGGGAAGTGCACCAGGGCCACGTAGAGGTTCACGGTTCCTGAGCCTAAGACAAAGACTGGGAGGGGACAACCCCTGTTGGAGCGAGGGAGGCACGGGTAGACTGGGGTCGTGGGAACGAAGGGGGTTGGCAGCCTGGGGTTGGCCTTGGCGGTGGTGGCGGTGGACCAGGCCACGAAGCTGTGGGTGGCCGGGACTCTGGCCCTGGGGGCGAGCCGGCCGATTTGGGAACCGGTCCTCGCGCTGACCCGGGTTCACAACCGGGGCGCGGCGTTTGGGTTGTTCCCGGAGCAGACCTGGGCCTTTGCCCTCGTTTCCGCGGTGGTGGTAGGGTTCCTCACCGGGGTTCTCGTGGCGGAACGGTGGAGTGCACCCCTGTTGCGGGTGGGGGGAGCCCTGCTCCTGGGCGGGGCAATCGGGAACTTGGTGGACCGTTTGCGGTGGGGGTATGTCCTGGACTTTGTGGAGATTCGGGGTTTTCCCGTGTTCAACGTGGCCGACGCCGGCATCGTGGTGGGAGCGGCGTTGATTGTTGTTTCGTTCCTGTTGGGGAGGACCCGCTGAACCCCCTGTTCATCGTGCTGGAGGGGCTGGACGCCTCGGGGAAGACCACCCAGCTTCGCCTTCTGGGTGAAGCCTTGGCCGCTCGGGGAATCCCTCACCTGGCGACGCGCGAGCCGGGGGGCACCCAGCTGGGGGCCCGGCTGAGGGAGGTTCTTCTGGACCCGGCGAGGGCCATGCGACCTCTCACGGAGCTCCTGCTGATGGTGGCCGACCGCCACGAGCACGTGGAGGGGGTCATCCGCCCTGCTCTGGCTGCTGGGCAGTGGGTTCTTTGTTCGCGGTACACCCTGTCCAGTCTGGCCTATCAGGGGTTTGGGCGAGGTCTGGACCTCGACGTGGTGCGGCGGCTGAACGAGTTGGCTACCGGGGGGTTGGAGCCGGACTACGTGTTCCTCCTGGATCTTCCACCTCGGGTGGCCTACGAGCGCACCCGGGACAGGGACAGGTTTGAAGAGGAGGGGCTGGAATTCTTCACCCAGGTGCGGGTGGGGTATCTGGAGCTTCTGCGTGGGGTGCCGCGGGGCTATGTGATTGACGGGACCTTGCCCCCTCACAAGGTGTGTGGGGAGATTTTGGCCCGCCTTCCCCTTTCTGGGTTATGATGGCCGGGGTCTAAGGAGGGGAGATGGAGATCGTCTGCCGGCAAGAGGACTTTGCTTTCGCGGTGCGAACGGTGAGCCATGCCTTGGGTGGGCGGACCCCCATGCCGGTCCTGGGCGGGATCCGGGTTCATGGGGCAACCCAGCAGCTAGAGTTCACAGCCACGGACCTGGAACGGGCCATCACCTGTCGGGTTCCTGCTCAGGTGAAAAGCGGGGGCACCTGGGTTCTCCCTGGGGGTGTCCTCACCCCGTTGGTGGGGCGCCTGCCTGGGTCGGAACAGGTCCAGTTGGTGGAGAAGGACGGTCGGGTCCGGCTCACCTGTGGTCCGGCCTGGTTCGAGCTGCCCACCATGGCAGCCGACGAGTTCCCGGACACCGCGACGCCCGGCCCTCAGCCCCTGTGTCGCTTCGCCACCCCCACCCTTTTGGAGTGTATCGGGCAGACGGCGTTTGCCGCCCTGCGCCCGTCGGAGACCACCCGACTGGCCCTCACAGGGGTGGACATCGTCCTCAAGGACGGGAGCGCCAAGTTCGCGGCCACCAATGGCTACCGCCTGGCCATCAAGCGGGTCCCCGTGGAAGGTTTGCCCTTGGGCTACGAAGGAACGTTGTTGGTGGACGCGGGGGTCCTCAACGACCTCCACCGGGTCCTGTCGGGGCTGGAGGCCGCGGAGGTCCAGGTGTTCTCCGATGGGCGCCAAGCCCACTTCCTGGCAGGCTCGGTTCTCTTCTCCTGCCGGCTCATTCAGGAGCAGTTCCCTGACTTCGAGCGGGTCATCCCCAAGGACAACGACGTGGGTCTTTACCTCCCGCGGGAGGAGTTCTTGGAGGCCCTGCGGCGGATGGAGATCACCGCGGCGGAGGAATCGGGGGCCGTCACCCTTGAGGTGCCAGCGAGCAAGGATCAGCTGGAGGTTTCCTCCGATTCCAAGGACCGGGGAGCCGGCCACGAGGTGCTGCCGTTGGCTAAGGCTGCCCCCAAGCCCATCAAGATCGCGTTCAAGGCGGAGTACCTCATCGACGCGCTCCGCCGCATGGGTTCAAGCCAGGTGGCGTTGTGGCTGGCGGCTTCGGACCGGGCGGGGTTGATCGAGCCCGCGGGGGAGATTGCTTCGGGCGACGAGGGGTTCCTCTACGTGTGCATGCCCGTCCGTCTGCTCTAGGGACCGAGCGGGGGATCTAGCGGCCTAGCTGGCGCTGGGCCTCGCGGATGGCCCGGGCCACAGCGTCGGAGACCTTGTCCCCGTGGGGGCCTCCCCCTTGGGCGAACGCGGGTCGGCCT
This sequence comes from uncultured bacterium, assembly GCA_937122485.1. Lineage (GTDB taxonomy): Bacteria > Bipolaricaulota > Bipolaricaulia > Bipolaricaulales > Bipolaricaulaceae > CAKZKH01. The sequence continues at coordinate 11,142 of CAKZKH010000174.1, forward strand.
CCCCCTTTGCCCCCCAGCACTTCGGCGCCCAGACGAACGAGGTCCCCGGCAGACAGCCGCGGCTCGTTGACGACCTTGGCCACGAGCAGGCCCCGGCCCCCTTGGTTGGACCCCAGAACCACCGCCCCCCGGCCCAGCCGCTCGGCCAGCGTATCCGCCAGGCGTTTGAGCTCCTCGGCTTCCCCTTCGACCACCGCCCCCAAAAGCTTCACCCCGTCGACTTCCTGGGCACGCCCGAGGAGGTCCAGGGCCTTGTAGCTGGCCAACTGATCCTGCAGTTTGCGCAGGGAAAGGCGAAGGTCCCGGGCCTCCTGGACAAGTTTGTGCACGGACTCCACAACCTCACCCTCAGGGGCTTCCAGGGCTTGGGCCGCCTGCCGGCGGTCCGCCCGCACCGTGGCGTAGAACCTGCGGGCCTTTTCGCCCACCAGAACCCGGAGCCGCCTCGTTCCTGCGGCGACCGATTCCTCGGCCACGACGACCACAAGTCCAATCTCCCCTGTCCGGCGGGCATGGGTCCCCCCGCACAGCTCCATGGAAATCCCTGGCACAGAGACCACCCGCACCCGGTCCTTCCCTGTGTACTCCTCCTCGAAGTGGGCGAGCGCCCCGCGGGCCTTGGCCTCCTCCAGGGGAAGTTCCTCCACCTGGACGGGTCGATCCTCCAGCACCCCAGCGAAGGCCAGCTCCTCCACGCGCCCGAGCTCCTCCGGGCCCAAAGGGGCAAAGTGGGTGAAGTCGAACCGGAACTCTTCTGGACCCACCCAAGAACCGGCTTGAACCACGTGAGGGCCCAGGGCGGTGCGCAGGGCGGCGTGGATGAGGTGAGTGGCAGTGTGGGCCCGCTCAATGCCCTTCCGTCGGGCCTCGTCCACCCTCAACCGGCAGCGGTCCCCCACGCGGAATTCGCCCTCAAGGACGTGGACTTCGTGGAGGGTCCCCTGGGGCGACCTCTGTACGTCCCGGACTTCGGCCCGGCCCAGGCGGGACAGGTTCTCGATCCACCCCGCGTCGGCGATTTGGCCCCCTCCTTCTGCGTAGAAAGGCGTCCGGGAGAAGGCGAACTTCCACTCACCCGGGCCAACCTTGTCCACGGGTTTCTCTTTCTCATCCCAGATTGCCTCCAGTGGGCTCTGGCACTCCAGTTCGCTGTACCCCACGAATTGGGTGGACACGACCTTCTCACTTCCACCCCCGGCCTCTACCGCGACCGAAACCGAACTTCTCGATCGGGTCTTCTGAACTTCCAGTTCCCGTTCGAAGCCAGGCCAGTCCACGTTCAGGCCCATGTCCTTGGCCAGGGCCTCGATGAAGTCCTTGGGGATTCCGTGGGTGTCGTACCACTTGAACACGAGTTCTCCAGGGAGCTCCTGGAGATCCTTGGGGAGGTCTTCTACCAGGCGACGGAAGGTCTCCCTCCGGCGCCGGAACGTTTCCCCTTCCGCCAGGATTACCTTTTGTACAAGGTTCCGCCGCTCTTGGATCTCGGGGTAGGTGGGCCCGAGGGCGTCCACCACCGGGTCCACCAGGTCCACCACCCGGCTCGTGGGAAGTTCCAGCCGCTCAGCCCCCAGGAACAGGCGCATGAACACCTTGCGCAGCACCGATCCCCGGCTGTCTTCGCTGTCGGGGAGGACCCCATCGGAGATCACGAACACGGCGGCCCGCAGGTGGTCGGCGAGGAGGTTGCGCGCGGCGAGGTCCTTGTTCTTGGCCAGGGCCTCGATCTGGTCCACGATGGGGCGGAAAAGGTCGGTCTCGAAGTTGGAGTACACGCCCTGGAGAACGGCCGTCATGCGCTCGAGTCCCATCCCCGTGTCGATGTTCTTCTTGGCCAGGGGCCGCAACGTCCCGTCGGGTTGGGCCTCGTACTGCATGAACACCAGGTTCCACACTTCGCTCCACCGCCCGCAGTCGCAGCCCGGCTTGCAGGTGGGCCCGCAGGCTGGGCGGCCCCAATCCCAGTAAATCTCGGAGTCCGGTCCGCACGGCCCGCTGTCCCCCACCGGCCCCCACCAGTTGTTGTCTTTGCCCAGCCGCACGATCCGCTGGGCGGGCACCCCTACCTGGTCCCGCCAAATGTTGTAGGCCTCCTCGTCCTCTTCGTACACGGAAATCCACAGCCGGTCCTGGGGCAGCCCGAGTTCGGAGGTGAGAAACTCCCAGGCCCAGGTGATGGCCCCTTCCTTGAAGTAGTCCCCGAAGCTGAAGTTCCCGAGCATTTCGAAAAAGGTGTGGTGGTAGGCTGTGGTGCCCACCCGCTCGATGTCCGTGGTGCGGAAGCACTTCTGGCAGGTGGTGACCCGGGCCGTGGGGGGGGGCACTTTGCCCCAGAACACATCCTTGAACTGGACCATGCCCGCGGAGGTGAACAGAAGCGTCCGGTCGTCGGGGACCAGCCGGGACGAAGGAAGGACCGCGTGGCCGCGGGACTTGAAGAACTCGAGGAAACCCCGACGAAGGTCGCTGCTGGTCATGGCTGGATTCTAGCTCGGGCCGGCGGTGTGCTCAGGAGGGCTGCCGTTTCCACAACCTGTGGACCCCCACCCAGGTTCCGAAGCCCACGACCAACGCGATGCTCACCACCTGGGCCGCCCGCCAGGGGCCCAGCATCAGGGCGTCACCCCGGAAAAACTCGATCACAAACCGCACAACGCCATAGGCGATGAAGTACACCGCGGACAGGAAACCGTCCTGGAAGCGTTTCTTCCTCAGCCACCACAGGACCGCGAAGACGAGGACGTTTCCCAGCGCTTCGTAGAGCATGGCGGGGTGGAGGGGTTGGCCCGGGTACTGCATCCCTGCAGGTGATTGCCGGGGAAACACGATGCCCCAGGGTAGGGTGGTGGGGGTGCCAAACGCGTCCCCGTTGAGGAAGTTGCCGATGCGGCCCAGGACTTGGCCCACCACAAGGGCAGGGACGACGCAGTCCGCCAGGCGCCAAAACGGCACCCTCTTCCAGCGGCTGATGATGACAAGGCCCAGAATGCCCCCGATCAGGCCCCCGTGGATGGCCAACCCCCCGTGCCAGAGCATGGGGATTTCCCAGGGAGCCTGGCGGTACCACTCCCACTGGAAAGCCACGTAGTACAGCCGGGCAAACACGATGGCCAGGGGGATGACCACGAGAAAAAGATCGAGGACGTCTTCGGGCTTGTTGAACAAGTTCTTGCGACGGGCCTCCCCTCGCACGATGAAGTACCCCAGGATGAAAGAGATGACGTACATCAAGCCGTAGTACCGGATCTCCAACGGGCCTATGCGCACGAGGACAGGATGCATGGAATGGTCACCAAGGTCATTATAATGGGCCGATGCTCTGTAAGCCTCGCCTTTGGGCCGCGATCGCGTCGGCTGTTCTCCTCTGGGTTTCCTTTTTCCCGGGCTGGGGTTGGCTGGTGTGGCTGGCTCCGGGGCTGCTCCTGGCGGCCCTGAGCGGAGCCGGGTGGCGCAAGGGACTGGTCCTGGGGTGGGCTTTTGGGTTCCTGTTCTTTTCTTTGGAGTTCACATCCCTGTGGGCCCTCTGGCCCTTGGTGGGGCCCTTGGTGTTGGCCCTCTGGGTTCTCCTTGCTCTTTACGCCAGCCTGTTCTTCGCGGCCATGGGGGCGGTGGCAGGCCAATGGAGCTCACCTTGGGTGTGGGCTGGGGCCTGGGTGCTGGTGGAAGCTGCCCGGGCCGCCGGGCCC
>CAKZKH010000175.1 GCA_937122485.1 uncultured bacterium
GCCCCGCCCACCGTCGTTCCCCGCACGCCTTCGGCGGTGCGGATCGGGTCCAGGGGATTGCCCACGGGAGGGCCGTACGCGCGCCTGAGATCCTCGACCACCTCCCACTGAAGGGTCGCCTGCGGTTCGGCTCGCAAGAGGGCGAGGATCGTGGCGTGGAGGAGGTCGAGCAGGTCGTCGCTGTCGTTGTTGCGGAGGACCACGTTCAGGTTCAGGGGGATGTCCGGGCGCACACAGGGCACGGCGCAGTCGAGCTCGCCGAGGACCAGCCCAGGCTCGTCGAAGACCCGCTCCTCCCCGGGCCGCAGGTGGGCAAGCTCTTCAGTGATGAACGTCAGAGGACCGCAGGGGAGAACAACCCTTCCAGCCAGGAAGAGGTCAAGCGGCCCCCGAAACGGCCCGTCCTCCGGAACGTCGTGGAGGCGAACGCGGCCCAGGTGGAACGCGAGGCGATAGGAGCAGATCCCTCCCTGTTCCCCGACGAGCACCCCGTAGACGCGGAGGGTGAGCGTTCCCGCAACGCGGCCTCCCGGCTCGCGCAGCTCGAGCTGGATCTCGACCGCTGGAGCGCTGCTTGCGCGAAGTGGGGGCTCACTCGTGCCACCTTGCCTGATGCTGCCCACTACGGCATGGGGAACGCGGCCGGCCAGATTCTGAGCTGCTCGGCGGACAAGGTCGGCCGAGGGAGCCTCCTCTGCGCTTGCCCCAAGCGAACCCACGAGAACAAGCGATGTTCCCACGCGGAAGAAGTGGAGCACAAGCCCGCTCGGTCCGTGGACGAGCACGACCCCCTCGTTCTCGATCCCACTCTCCTGGAACTCCCGGAAGGTCGCCACCGTTTGCGAGAACAGGCCCCGAGCGTCCGCCTCGGTTCCCATGGTCAGGACCTCCGCCCAGAGCCACGCTCCACCTGCTCTCCACGTCGCAGCCCGGCCTCCCGAGGCTCCTGGCGGCAAATCCTCCCCAGCCAGCGTGGCCTCCACGTCGAGCCTCCAACCGGGAAGGATTTCCGCGGGGAAGAGCTCCGGCTGCTGGGGTACAAGCCATGTGCACCCGCCCAGTGCTGCCAACGCCAGGCCCGCCACCGCCAACACCTTGCGCATCTTCCCACCTCCCCCATAAGGCCGTCTCGGACCGCAGCCCCGGCCAACCTTACGCCTCATCTTTGCAGGGGCTCCGTTGGTAGGGCCATGCAATCACCCTTTACATCGGGTCAGCCGTAAACATATGCCCCCACCCCAAGTGATCGGACACGGCGAACGCACCTCGGCGGGCCCTGAACAAGCTGAGATTACCGACACCTTTCCCACGCCGCCAGCCCGATTCCGACAAGCAGCGCTCATACCGCAACCGTCCTGATCTTGTGCGTCGTCATCACCTCCGATTTAATCTTGCCACTCTCTTAGTCCACATCCATAGCGTAAACCTTGTGGATCCCGTACGCTCGGGCCACTTCTGCCTCCACTCCGCGGCCTTCGGCCCGCAGGGCCTCCAGGACCACCTCGACCTTGAACGGTGGTCCGTACCTCCCGTTCTGTGTCTTCATGTCAACCCTCCTCTGTTCTCAGGGGGATACACCCGCGGTCTCGTCGTTAGTCGTCCCGGTGGTTCCGCTGGAGGGGCGCACTTCATCGGTTGTCTCCGTGGTGACACACATCGTGAGGGGATTACCGGGCCGGTATGTTTGGGCAGCGGGTGGCGAGAAACGGATGCTGAACCGGAACTGTCCGCCGGGGCCGAGCGTCGTCGGAAGCACAAGGTCCACAATCCCGAACACCGCTCGCGCTGGGTGCGGCGGGTCTTGGCCATGGAAGGTCACACGGTCATCAGACCCAACGGTGTTGATCGTGACCCGCTCGTTGTGGGGGCTCGCGAAAACGTGTTCCCGTGTCGCGATCGTCCCCACGGCCACCTGCCCCAGGTTCATTTCCGGCGGCACCCGGATGAGAGCGCCCCGGGGGTCCATTTGCGCAGACGCACCCATCGCCACAATCCCCACCGACACAAGCCCACCACCCACCCGCCGCAGAAGTCTCGCAATGAACACCCCGATCACCTCCATTCCCTTTCTCAAGTCATGAACGCAGTGCTAGCCGCCTTTCATCGCCTTCCCCAGATCCCACAGGATCACGGTGAGGTCGGCCGATCCCGAGGCAAGCAAGGGCATCGTTGGGCTGAACGCCACCGCCATCACCGATCCCTCATGCCCGGTGAGCGTGGCGACCTCTTTCCCCGTCGCCACCTCCCACAACTTGATCGTCGGATCGCTCGAGCCCGAGGCGAGAAACCGTCCATCAGGGCTGAACGCCACCGA
>CAKZKH010000176.1 GCA_937122485.1 uncultured bacterium
CACCCCCAGGTGTGCTACAATCCCATGGGGTCTTTGACAAGTGAAGGAGGTTGCGCGAACCCCGGTGGGCGTCCAACCCCCGGGGGGTTCGCGCGAGTGAGGTGGCAACGGTGTTGAGCAGCAGTTGGGTGGTCGTAGGACCGGTTTGGGAGGCGGGGTTCAAGGGCTGTTTTTGGGGGGTTCGCGCGAACTGGCTTTTGGGCCCTGATGGGAACGGCCTTCCCGGAGCCGGAGTTGCAAAACCTCTAAACCCTGAAAGGGATTGCGACATCGGGATGTCTCCCGACCGGGGCAACTTGAAGAACTGGTTGCAAAACCTCTAAACCCTGAAAGGGATTGCGACTGTTCAAACTCGCCGACCCATAACGTCCGATATGCTATGTTGCAAAACCTCTAAACCCTGAAAGGGATTGCGACTCGCACAACAGAACCTCATCATTATTTTCGTCGCCCGTTGCAAAACCTCTAAACCCTGAAAGGGATTGCGACTATTCCCTCAGACAGTTGACAACGTCTGTCAGGTCCTGTTGCAAAACCTCTAAACCCTGAAAGGGATTGCGACTCTTGTATTTCCAGTTTTCATTCCTCCTTTTACCGTTGCAAAACCTCTAAACCCTGAAAGGGATTGCGACATATTTTCAGCACACACTGAACACACCCTCGCCGCGCGGGTTGCAAAACCTCTAAACCCTGAAACGGATTGCGACTTTTTGCCTTCGCCATATTTCCTCCTTTTTTCCCGTGGCGTTGCAAAACCTCTAAACCCTGAAAGGGATTGCGACACGGCAAGATCAGCAACAAATCGCGCCTATTCCCCTTGTTGCAAAACCTCTAAACCCTGAAAGGGATTGCGACCGGCAACACTACCAAAAGATCAGGCCCAAACTTCTTCAGTTGCAAAGCCTCTAAACCCTGAAAGGGGTCTTTCTTTCGTTGCTGTGTGGGAGGTGGGTCACCCTCTCCCTGGCCCTCCCCCGTCGAGGGGGAGGGGAATATGGGGCGAGACGGATTTACGTCCACACCCTCTGAACCCTTACAGGGGTTCTTGCTCACGTCCTGCGTCGTGAAAAAGCGTGGACTGGAACACCACGTCACCCTCTCCCTTGCCCTCCACCATCGAGGGGGAGGGGAATGTACGGCAAGAGGGATTTAGGTGCAGGTGAAATGGATTGCGACCTCTTGCCGACGAGATCGGCGAAAACGAAGCACACGTTGCAGAACCTCCAAAGCCTGAAACAAACCCTCCTTCAGTTACTTGATGGGGAGACAGGTGACGCTTGGCCTCCCGCTTCAGAGGGGAAGGGGACTTCGGGAAACAAAGGGAGCCTGTGCACCGTTTCCCTCACCCCGCCGCGAATTCCCACTTCTGATTCCGAAAAGGCGGGACAAGAGAACTTGTGGCCATTGGTCTAACGCCGGCTGGCCGTGGAAGATAGCCGGAAGGGTTTCGCGCCCTGAATCGGTCCCGCATATAAGTTGTGGTTGCCCGGGAAAGCGCGCAGGGTTCCTTGCGCAATCGAGTTTGAGCCTCGCTTGCTTTGGGCCACCACGGCTTCCCAAGGACTTGACAATTTCCCTCCACCTTCGCTATATTCGCTTTGGGGCCATGGAGCAGGCAATATCAGAGGGGGCTAAGGTTTGGTTCGTCGCCCTGGCCGGACTCCTCCACGACATCGGCAAACTCGGGCAAAGGGCAGGAGAAATCGTCACCCAAGGCCGCAAGGATCATGCCTCCATAGGCGACGCCTTTGTTCAACGCTACGTCCCCGAACCTTGGCAGGGAAAACTGGCCCCGGTGGGTTGGCACCACGGTGATCCCGAACATCCCGAACGCCCTCTTGACCCCCCTGTCAAAATCGTGGCCTTGGCCGATCGGCTTTCCGCCGGGGAACGCATTAGGCCCTCGTGCCCCTCCTGTAGGTCGGCGGCCAGTCGCATCGCTCCCGAAACTTTCCGGTGCCCCAAGTGCGGCCGAGAATTCCAGCAGGAATTGCCCCCTCAGCTCATCCCTGTGTTCGATCGCTTGAACAAAGCGCCTTCCCCAAGGTTCTTTCCCCTCACACCACTGCAACTTGAGGAAAGAGCCGTGTTTCCCGGGAGCCCGCTCCCTACCCATGAACAAACGCGGGGTTATGAGCAGCTTTGGAACGGATTGGTCCAGGAGGCCACAGCACTTCAACAGCTCCATCGCGGCGAAGACCGGGACCTCCCCACTTACCTGGAGAGCATGCTGGCCTTGCTGCAGAAGTACACCTGGTGCGTCCCCAGTGCCTTCTACTACGACCTGCCAGATGTGTCGCTTTTTGATCACCTGAGGACCACCGCGGCCTTGGCCGCCGCGCTCACCCAAAGCCTTGGGCAAAACGTGGAAGCGATCGATGCGTTGCTGGGAGCCGTCCGTGAAGACACGTGGCCTGCTGAGCCGCAGGTGGCCGGGCTCCTCGCTGGTGATTTATCGGGCATCCAGAGTTTCCTCTACCACGTGCACGACCCGAAAGGAGCCGCGTCCATCCTGCGCGCCCGGAGTTTCTATTTGCAAATGCTCAACGAGGCGATTGCCCGGTGGATTCTCCGTGAGCTTGAGCTCCCTGCAACCAACGTCCTCTACGTCGGGGGAGGCGCCTTCACTCTCGTTGTTCCTCCAGCTTTGTCCCTCCCTGTGGAAAAGTTGGCTTGCCAGATCAACGAAGTCCTCTTTCGCGTTCACAGGGGAGCTTTGTACATGGCCCTGGCCCATGTTCCTCTGGCCCCTCGCGACTTCCAGGCCGAGAAACTGGACGGTGATCGAACTCAGCTTGCCCAGCGCATGAGAGAACTGCACGAGCAGCTCGCCAGGCAAAAAGCCACGCGGTTTTCTGAACTACCGGTTCAGATCCTGAAGGAGGAACTGTTCGCGCCCCAGGGACAAGGGGGAGGCGAAGAAAGAGTTTGTTCCGTCTGCGGGGCCGAAGCCACGAAGTTGACCGTGGAAGAAGAGACCCGGTGGTGCCTACAGTGCGAGGCGTTTCGCCAACTTGGCCGAGACCTCCGCCGTGCGGAGTTCCTCCTCCTCCGGGAGGTAACCCCGTTGCCGCTTCCGTCCGAGCCCACCTGGATCGACGTCCTCCGGGCTTTTGGGGCCGACGCTAAGGTCACTGAAGAGCCGCCACCTTGGGATGACTCCCGCTCCGTGCTCTTCTTGCTCACGGAGAAAACTCCGGAGGAGGTCAAACCCCAAACCCGCCGAGCTATCGCCCGCAAGTTCCTTGTCAACACCGTCCCCCTGTGCCAAGCGGGGGAAGTTATTCCCTCCCAGTACGCATCGGAAGTCGCTGCGGGGGAGATCAAGCACTTTGGGATTTTGGCGCGTCAGTCGCAAGGCGCGCCCTACTTGGGTGTCCTGCGCATGGACGCCGATAACCTGGGGAGGTTATTCTCCCAAGGACTGGGTGAACATCACACTCTATCGCGCTATGCCTCGCTCAGCTTTCTCTTGAGCTTGTTCTTTGAGGGGTGGGTGGGGGAGAGGGCTGCACGGATGTCCACCGCTTCCCAGCGGCTCTACGCCGTCTATTCCGGCGGAGACGATCTGTTTTTTGCCGGTTCGTGGGACGCGGTGGTGGAGCTGGCCCAAAAGGTGCGCGCTGACTTCGAAGAATTTGTGGGGTCTCAAAACCTGGGCCTTTCCGGCGGCCTTGTGCTGATACACGAGAAGTACCCAGTGTACTTGGCCGCGAAGAGGGCCGGGGACGCCGAAGACCAAGCCAAGGGCCTACGGGTGGAAAAGGATGCCATCTCCTTTTTGGGCGTCCCCGTGGGTTGGGAGCAGTTTGGCACGGACTCTCAGGGGAACACGGTTACCGGATGGGCCAAGCGGTTGGCGGGATTGGTTGAAAAAGAGGACGCGCCGCGGGCCGTGGTTCGCAGAATTCAAGACCTCTATTTCATGTACGCGACGGGAAGGACGCTGCGGGGCGAATGGGGGCCGTGGATTTGGCGGGGAGCCTACTGGTTGGCCCGGGCTTGCGAGCGGGCAAAGTTGGCCGAGGTCAAAGCGGCGATAAAGGACATGATGGACCTTTTGGCCGGAGAAAACTTCGGAAAAAACATTGGTTGGTTAGCCCTGGCAGCCCGGTGGGCCGAGCTGGCAACGCGAAAGGAGGGAGCTCGATGAGCACCGCGGACTACACGAAAATACTGCTAGGGGAGGGGCCTGAGGCTTCAGCGGCGTTGGTGGCCGAGGCTGAGCGGGTGGCCCATGACTTGGTCAAAAAGGGAGATCTGGGGTCGG
>CAKZKH010000177.1 GCA_937122485.1 uncultured bacterium
CTTACTCAATTTGCGAACCACCGAGGTCGTACGGTTCCTCCTCCACAAAAGGGATGGCGTTCTAGCTACGGGCCCCATCCGCGTGCGGCGGCCCTGTGACGGTTCCCCACTGCACAGTGTCTTGGCCCAACCGGGGGATGTGTTGGTGGCTGCCACGGATCTAGGCGGCGGAACGTCGGCTACGGCCCAGGTAGGGCCAAGGCCCCCCAGCCCAGGTCACCCCTCCGTGAAACTCGAACGGTGGGACGACGAACAGCTCCAGTGGGTCCCGGCCGATCGGCTCTTCCCGGCCCGCTACCGGGCCACAGTGGAGGACGCGGGGAAGGACTCCACGTGCGAAAGGGACAAGGCCGAACTCTCCTTCATGCTGGGGGAAAAGACTTTTCCCATATTGCTCCTGGAGACGAGCCCCGTCAGTGGAGTCTTCCAAGGCGAATTTGCCTTGGTCCTTGAACCCAAGCTTTGTGAACTGTGGGTTAGGTTGCTGACCGTGGAAGGAACGCTCATCGGCGAGGGGCCAGCTGTCAACGAGTGCACCGTGTGCCCCCTTGGCGGGTCTCCTGTTCGAATCCCTGTTAGCCTTTTCCCGGTGGAGGTTGCTTTCCCTTCCTTGGGCATTCCCGTGGGGTGCTGCCAGGAGTTGCGCGTGCAAGTCCCAAGTGGAGCGGACGAGATCCGATGGTGCGTGGACGGTGTCCGACGCGCTGCCGGCCCCACGCTGCACCTATGCGGGGAAGTGCCGCAATCCGTTGGGGTGGTGGCTCTCGTTCGCCAGGGCCTCATGTGGTCCCAGGCGGAAGCCGTGGTAGACCTCATTCCTCGGGCCAAGCTCACCCTCCTTGACGCCGAAACAGCGCTCCCCGCCCCAGAGCCCTGGTCTTGCGCCAAAACCCTCCGAATAAAGCTGGAGGGCGTGCCCCGTGGGGGAGGCAAGCTGTTTGTGGGCAAGTTGGGAACGGATCCTCGCACCAAGGAATTCTCTTTAACCGATGTAACGGGCGACCTCTACGTGAGCCCACCCTTTGTCCCCTCAGACTTCCTCGCCTGTGCAGGGGACGTTCTGTGGGTCCAGTACAAGGATCCCACGGGTTGTTACACGGTCTACACCCTCCTCCCTCTCCGATGAGTGTCCTGCTGGCCTTGCTCTTGGGGGCCTTTTGGGTGGGGGAGGCTTTGGAGCTCCCCCACCTGGCTTTCCTGGCCTCAGAGCCTGTGGAGGTCTTCTCATCTAACCCCGATCCCCCTCAACTTTTCTGGAGCGGGGACCCATTCCCGGCCACATGGGAGAAGTTCTCTTTGAGGCAGGGCTTTGTGTTTCGAACGCTGCTCCCCCCTGACTTGTTGGGGGTGTGGACCGTCTGTGACCCTGGGGGCTGCCTGTCTTTTGTTCGCTTCCCAAACGAAAAGGGCCTGCTGGAGGTCCAGGGGATTCCCACCACCACCCTGCGGGTAGGTAACCAACAGCGGGTCACCGATCGCCAAGGCCAGGCCTTTTTCCTCCTCGATCCAGGCACCTACGAACTTGTTGCCGAGGTGCAAGGGGTGCAATCCACCTGGACGGTGGAGGTTCAGCAGGGAAGGAGAAGGACGGTGACAGCGGCCTACGTGCAGGCCGAGCCCTCGAGCCCTGTGGTCCTCCCAGGGTCGACCTTCAGCGTCACCGTCAGTATCGTGCCTCCTCGGGAACTTACCTCCCTCCGAGCCGAGATCTCGGTGCCTGAGGGGTGGGAGGTGGTGTGGCCCCCGGAGTTCCACGATCCGTTGCCCGGGGCAGTTCGCTCCGAGCGCTCCTGGCTCGTCGCCGTGCCCGAAGGGAGCGCCCTAGGAACCTACACCTTTGGCGTGAAAACGGTCGATGTACCCTGGACAAAGACGTTTACGGTAACCGTGGCTCGCGTCCTACCCCCTCGCACGGTGGTGGGACATTGGGACGTGGGAGCTAATTCCCTGGACCTCGCCCAGCCCTTCAAGCTCACCTTCGAGCGCCTGCTGTGGGCCCAAACCTACGTGGGCCGCGTGCTGCCCTACACAGGACGAACGTTTACCCGCAAGGACTTCGAGGAGTTGGCCCGGGAGTGGGAGAGAGAACCCTAGCGCCGAAGAACCCAAAGAAGAAAACTCGCCACAGCGGATAGGAGCACCCCTGTACCAAGGGGAAAGTACAGAACGAACCCACCTTTGCGAACGACGATGTCCCCGGGCAGGCGTCCCAAGGGGAGCTTGCCCAGGAGGGAAAGGCCCATCAGGACCAAACCCGCACCAACCATGACCAGGGCCACACCCAGCCGACTCCCCATCGCTATAATGCTAACCGGAGGCGAGGATGAACGAGGTGCTTCGGGCCATCAAGGAACGTCGATCCATCCGGGCCTTCAAGCACGACCCGGTGGAACCCGAAAAGGTGGAGGCCATCTTGGAGGCTGGACGCTGGGCCCCCTCCGGGCGAAATACCCAGCCCTGGCGGTTCGTGCTCGTCCAATCCCCGGAGAAGCGCCAGGAACTGGCCAAACTCGTGCCCCAAGGCGACATGGTCCGCACCGCCCCCATCACCCTGGCCATCCTCCGCGACCGGCAGGCCGGATACGACCCCATCAAGGACGCCGAGGGGATTGGAGCCTGCGCTCAAAATATCCTCCTCGCGGTTCACTCCTTGGGCCTGGGCGCTTGCTGGATCGGGCGCATGCAGGACAAAGAGGTGGAAAGCCTGTTGGGGGCGCGAGAGCACGAGGAGCTGATGATGCTCATTCCCATCGGTTACCCTGCGGAGAGGCCTGCGCCCCGGGAGCGCAAGCCCCTGGTGGAGCTTGTCCGCCGCATATGAAGCGGAACTGGCTGTCCCTTTCGCTCGCCATGGTGCTCGTTCCTCTCGGGATCGGACTTACGCTGGCCACCCTGGGCCTGTCGGCGTTGGCGGCTGCTTCGGTGGCGTTGGCGGCCCTGGCCCTGGGCCTCACCGGCACCCTCTGGAACAAGGTCCTGGCCGGAGCGCGGGGCGAGGGATGGCTCCCCTTGGCCCAGAAGGGCCGCCGCCTCTGGCGGCGGGTACGCGCAGCCCTGGCTACCGTCGGCCCGGGCATTGGGCGGCTACGCTCGGACTAATCCCCATCGCACCAAACATCTTGTCGAACGCTTGGGCAAACTCCTGAGCCAACCCCTCGGCCTGCCCACGAAAGGCCCTCTTGTCCCTCCAGCTGTTCTCCGGCCACAAGATCTCCGCGGGTACCCCCGGGCAGCTCTCCGGCACCTCTACCCCGAACGTCTCGTCCCGCCGGAAGTTCACTCCGTTCAGGGCCCCACTCAACGCCGCCCGGACCATGGCCCGGGTAAGCCGAATGTCGATCCTCTGGCCTACCCCGTAGGGACCGCCCTGCCATCCCGTGTTCACCAGCCAAACTTGGGTCTTGTACCGCTCCAGGTATTGCCCCAATAGCTCGGTGTACGCCTGGGGCAAGCGGGGCATGAACGGGGCCCCAAAAAACCGGGAGAAGGTGGAGCCGGGCTCGGCCACCCCAGTCTCCGTCCCCGCCACCTTGCTCGTGTAGCCCATCAAAAACCAGAACATGGCCTGGTCGGGGTCCAGCCGGGCCAAGGGGGGAATGACCCCGTTGGCGTCGGCGGTGAGGAAGATCAGGGCCCGGGGGTGCCCAGCCCGCCCGCTCAGGTCCGCCTTGCGGATAAAACTCAACGGGTACGAGGCCCGGGAGTTCTCGGTAAGCCTGCGGTCGCTGAAGTCAAAGGTCCCGTGGGGAAGAACGAAGGCGTTCTCCACGATCGCCCCATGCTCCAAGGGGTCGGCCTTGTGCATCACCGCGGCGTAGATGTCCGGCTCCTTCTCCGGGGAGAGGTCGATCATCTTGGCGTAGCAACCCCACTCGAAGTTGTAGATCCCTTCGGGGGTCCATCCGTGCTCGTCGTCCCCAATGAGGGCCCGCTCGGGATCGGAAGACAGCGAGGTCTTCCCTGTCCCGGACAGGCCCAGGAAAAGGGCGCAATCGCCTTGGGGACCCACGTTGGCCGCCCCATGCAAAGGCAATACCCCCACGGGAGGAAGGAGGAAGTTCATCACCGTGAACATGAGCTTCTTGATGGACCCAAGATAGGCCGAGCCGTACACGATGCCCAGTCCCAAGGCAAAGTCCATGACCACAGCTAGGTCCGCCGTCCGCTTGGCCTCGGGGTCGAACCGCAACCGCTTCTCGTACTTGGCGGGGTTGAGCTTCTCGTACGGAAGGGCAATCAAAGTGAACGGCCGGCTGGCAAACACGGACTTTTCCGCCCCCTCGGGGATGGGGCGGAACATGTTGTCCGTAAACAGCGCGGAAAGGGCCCGGTTGGTGACGGTCCGCACCACAAGGGCAAAGCGGGGATCGGCGCCCAACGCCCGCTCGGTCACGTAAACCCGTGGAGAGTGGGAGAGGGCTTTCAGCGCGTCTTCAAAGATCATCTCCAGGGTGGTGGGGTCCATGGGGATGCAGTAGGGCGATTTCCAGTCCACTTCGGCGTGGATCTCGGGGCGATCTACCACGTAGGTGTCCTGGGGCCGACGGCCTGTGGACTCCCGGGGCGTCCAGCTCGCAAGGGCCCCGCATTGGGCAACCCAGGCCTCCCGCCGGTCCAAGACCTCCCGGATCAGAGCGGATCGTGACAAGCTGATACGCACATCCCTGTGGTGCCCCAGTTGCCGGTCCAGTTCTCGACGAGGGTTCACTCTGGTCCTCCTTTGCTGACCTTGGGCAGGGAAAGGTACACCTGGCGGGCCGGTTGCCCAAACGTCAGACCTTCCTGTTCAAACCGCTGGAAGATCTGTTGAAGCACGGCGTCGTGCACTTCCAGGAACAGCCTGTAGTCCGGATCCAGAACGTAGTACACCACTTCGAACCGGGGGCCAAGCTCCGTGTATTCCCGCAGGCGGGCCCACTCGAACCGCGTACTGCGCTGGGCTGTGACCGCCTCTTCTGCGATCTTGGCCACCCCAGCCAACTTCTCGCAGGAAATTCCGTACGACAGGGTGAGGGAAAACGCGACCCTCCGTTCGCGCATGCGCTTGTAGTCCCGAATGGGCTGGCGGAGGAGATCGGCGTTGGAGAAGACCAGCTCCTCGCCGGACAAGCTGCGGATGCGGGTGGTCTTCAACCCGATGCGCTCCACGGTCCCCAGGAAAGTTCCCACTTCGATGAAGTCCCCCACCATGAACGGCTTGTCGATGGCGATGGCGATGGAGGCGAACAGGTCGCCAAAGATGCTTTGCAGGGCCAAGGCCACGGCCACGCCGGCGATACCCAAACCGGTCACCAGGGCCGTGATGTTGACCCCCAAGTTGGAGAGAGCCAGGAGCAGAAGGATTGTCCAGAATACGATCTTGGCCAGGAAAGCCACGACGTTGAGGGTGGTAACCGCGGCCGCATCGCGCTCGGCGCGCTTTTTGGCCTCGGCTTGAGCAATCCAGTGGTTGATGAGGCAACTGCCCCAAATGCCCACCTGGAAAAATACAACGCCCAGGGTGAAGGTGGTTACCGCCTGCGAGGCTGCCCGGGGAAGCTTGAGGGACAGGACCGCAGCCTGGAGCCCAAGGGCAAAAAAGAACGGAAGGCGGGTGTGGCGGGCAAGATCGGCCATCGTACCAGCAAGCTCGCTCTGGGTGCGCCTCCTGTGGGCTTGGAAGAGGCGCCAGGCCATCCACCTTAGGCCCCGCAGGACGAAGAGGGTCCCCACAAGGATTCCCAGGGACAAGAACCAAACCCAAACAGGATTTCCCGCCACCGTGTCCTTGAATAGGTCCATGGTCAACAGCCCAAATCCACCCGCTTCAGGCCCGCAGGGTTCGATAAGGTACCCTTGCGGCCCCGGTTTGTCAAAACCCCTTGCGCGCGTCGGCTTCCGGGACCACCATTCGCCCGTGCAGCCCAGTTCCTGGGCAGTTCACCCCGAGGTTCAACAGGCCCTGGAAGCAGGGCAGGCCGTGGTGGCTTTGGAGTCCACCCTCTTTGCCCACGGGCTCCCTGGCCAAGCGGCGCCCAAGGTGTGGAGCGAGGTGGAAGGGGCGGTGCGCGACGCGGGCGCCGTCCCGGCGGTGATCGCGGTGATGGAGGGCAAGGTCCGCGTGGGGCTGGACCAGGCGGCCTGGGCCAAGCTCGGCCAAGGAGCGGAGAAGGCCGGCCTGCAGGACCTGGGGCGCCTGTTGGCCCAGGGGAAAACCGGGGCCACCACCGTGGCCTCCACAGCCTTCCTGGCATGGAAGGCGGGGATTGGGGTCATGGCCACCGGGGGCATCGGCGGGGTACACCGCGAAAACCGCGACATCTCCGCAGACCTGCCCGCTTTGGCCCTCTACCCCATGGTCGTGGTCTGCTCCGGTGCCAAGTCGGTCCTGGACCTTCCCGCAACCGTGGAGGCCTTGGAGACCCTGGGAATTCCTGTTGTCGGATTCCGAACCCCCCGCTTCCCGGGCTTTTACCTCGCCGAAACGGACTTTCCCGTTCCCGCGGTCCAGGACGAGAGGGAAGTTGCCCAAATCGTCCAGTGCGCAAGGGCCCTGGGCTTGAGCCAAGCGGTGCTGGTGGTGCAGGCCCCGCCCGAACCCCTGGACCGCGAAACCCACGACCGCGCGCTTCATCAGGCCCTTGAGGAGGGCCGAGCGCGGGGTATCCGCGGCAAGGCCCTCACCCCGTTCCTCTTGGAGCGGCTCCACCAGCTCACCGGGGGAGAAAGCGTGGAAGCCAACCGCAAGCTTGTGGTGGCCAACGCCCGCCTGGCTGCCCGGATCGCCCGCCACCTGGCCCCCACGGGGTGAGCCGTGCTCCTCTGTCCCGGGGACCTGGTGCTGGACATCCTCGTGTTTTCTCCAAAACCCAGCTCGGCGGCGGAACAAGTGGCGCGGGAGGTGCGGCTGTGCGGGGGAGGCTCGGCCGCCAACGTGGCCAGTTGGGCCACGTACCTGGGGATGCCCGCCCGGTTCGTAGGCTGCGTGGGCCGGGATTGGATAGGAGATTGGCTCGCTCAGGATTTGAGCGAACGCGGCGTGGACGTGGTCGTTGAGCGCGTTTCTCATCCCACGGGCGTTGTGGCCGTGTGGGTGGCCGGTCGGGAGCGGGCGATGGCCTGCGCTCCGGGCGCCAACCGCCTCCTGCCCCGGACCCTTGTTGAACCCGCGATCTGGGACGATGTGGGCCACGTGCACTTCACCGGGTACTCCCTCCTCCGCAAAGACACGCGCTCTTTGGTGGGACAAGCCAAGAGGGTTGCCCACCGCAGGGGGTGTTCGGTGTCCTTGGACCCCGGTTCCACCGCCCTTCTTCTTTCTGCTTTGGGGCGGAGGGGTGTGCGCGAAGCCCTCCAGGGCGTGGACGTGCTTTTCCCCAACAGGGATGAGGCCTTGGCCCTCACCGGGGCTCTGCGCATCGACCGGGCAGCCCGCAAGCTTGCGCAGATGGTGCCCTTGGTGCTCGTCAAGGCCGGCTCCAAGGGCTGCTGGCTCGCCACCCCCCAGGGGGCAGAAAGGTTCTCCACTTCACCTGCCCATGTGCGGGATCCCACCGGAGCGGGCGATGCCTTCGCCGCGGGCTTCCTCTCCGCTTGGCTGGGGGGTGGAGATCTGGTGAAAGCTGTACAGGCCGCTCAACGGGCCGGGGCTTGGGCTGTGCAAACCCTGGGTGGCCGCCCACCTTGTGCAGGCCAGGCCCGGTGGGATATGCTCAGGCGTGGTCCCTTTTCGGCACGTACGCTGGAAGGAGGTGGTCCCAGGAACGAACCCCGCCCGAAACAACCCCAGCAAACTTCCCTGAACAAAACCAAGGAGGTACAAGTATGAACAAGCGTTTGGACATTTGGGCCGTGGGCGTGGTGGTGGCCGTGCTGGCGCTGGGCTTCGTTGGGCTGAGCCAGCAGAAGATCGAGATTCAGTTCTGGTACGCTCTCACCGGGGACTTGGGCAAGGCCACGGTCGAGCTGGTGGACAAGTTCAACGCCTCCCAGGACAAGTACTTCATCAACGCCATCTACAAGGGTTCGTACGCGGACACGATGACGGCGGCCATCGCCGCCTACCGGGCCGGCGAAGCCCCGCACATTGTGCAGATCTTCGAGGTGGGGACCGGCACCATGCTGGCAGCCGGGCCGGCCATCTACCCTGTTCACCAGCTGATGGCCGACACCAAGACACCGTTTGACCCCACAGCCTACATTGCCCCGGTCAAGGGTTACTACAGCTTCCCGGACGGGCGGATGGCGGCCATGCCCTTCAACAGCTCCACCGCCGTGCTGTGGTACAACAAGAGCGCCTTCCGCCAGGCCGGGCTGGACCCGGACAATCCCCCCCGCACCTGGGCCGAGGTCCGGGCGGCAGCCAAGAAGATCGTGGACGCCGGGGCCGCCAAGATCGGCTTGTCCTGTTCCTGGCTCACCTGGACCCAGTTCGAACAGTTCGCGGCCATCCACGACATCCCGTTCGCCACCAAGTCCAATGGCTTTGAGGGGATGGACGCCGTCCTGGCCTTGGACCACCCCCTGTTCGTCCGTCACGTTCAGACCCTGATGGACATGCAGAAGGAGGGGTCGTTCACCTACGGGGGCCGGGACTCCCAACCCGACGCTCTGTTCCCCGCCGGGGAGGCCGCCATGCTCATCGCCTCTTCGGCCCTGCGGGCCCGGATCTTGAGGGAGGCCCAGTTTGAGTGGGGCGTGACCTACCTCCCCTACTACGACGACTTCATTGCCGCGCCCAAGAATTCCATCATCGGGGGCGCCGCTCTGTGGGTGATGCGCCGCCCCGACGCCACCGCCGCCCACTACCAAGGCGTGGCGGCGTTCTTCGCCTTCATCTCCACCCCGGAAAACGCTGCTTGGTGGCACATGCGCACCGGGTACATCCCCCTCACCTTCGCCGCCTACGAGGTGGCCAAAGCCGAGGGGTACTATCAAACCAACCCCGGAGCGGACATCCCCACCCTGCAGCTTGCGCGCCCCAACCCCACCAAGAACACCCAAGGCCTGCGCCTGGGGAACCTACCCTCGATCCGCGTCGTCATCTACGAGGAGGTGGAGAAGGCCCTGGCTGGTCAGCAGACGGCCAAGGACGCGTTGGCCAACTCCGTCAAGCGGGGCAACGCCCTCCTCCGGGAGTTCGAGAGCTTGTACAAGTAGATCCGGTGGGGGCGCGCCCGCTGGGCGCGCCCCTTTTTTCCTGTCCGGAGGTGGCTGTGATTCGAAGGGAAGCGGTGTTCTCCAACAAGCTCCTCCCCTACCTCCTGGTCGCTCCCCAACTTATTCTCACGGGGGTGTTCTTTCTCTGGCCGGCCGTGCAGGCCCTCCAGCAGTCGGTCATGAAGAGCGACCCGTTTGGAATCCGCACGCGGTTTGTGGGCTGGGAGAACTTCAAAGCCCTGTTCGCCGACCCGTTCTACCTCGGCTCGATTCGCCTGTCGTTTCTGTTCGCGGGGGCGGTGGCGTTTTTGGCCATGTCCCTCGCCCTGTTCCTGGCCGTCCAGGCCAACCGACAGCTGCGGGGCTCCCAGATCTACAAGACCTTGCTCATCTGGCCCTATGCTCTGGCCCCGGCCGTGTCGGCAGTCCTGTGGGTGTTCCTGTTTCAACCTTCCATCGGGGTGGTGTCCCGGGCCCTCCAGGGCCTGGGAATTCCCTGGGACTACCATCTCCACGGGGGCCAGGCGCTCCTCCTGGTGATCCTGGCTTCGGTGGCCCGCCAGATCAGCTACAACTTTATCTTTTTCCTGGCCGGGCTCCAGGCTGTCCCCAAGACGTTGATCGAGGCCGCCATGATCGATGGCGCCAGTTCCCGGCGGGTGTTTTGGTCCGTGGTGTTTCCCTTGCTCACCCCCACCACCTTCTTCCTCATCGTGATGAACACCGTGTACGCCTTCTTTGACACGTTCGGGGTCATCGACGCCCTCACCAAAGGAGGGCCAGGGAAGGCCACGGAAACCCTTTGCTACAAGGTGTACCTCGACGGATTCAGGAACTTCCGCATCAACAGCTCGGCCGCCCAGTCCGTAGTCCTCATGGCGGTAGTCATCCTCCTCACCGCCTTCCAGTTCAAGTTCCTCCAGCGACGGGTCCACTACGAGGGCGGGGGGTAACCCATGAAAAAGGCAAGGAAGAATCTCACCAACATCCCGGCCCACCTGTTCCTGGCTGTGGCCGCCGCCTTGCTGGCTTTCCCGGTGTACATGGCGTTTATCGGCTCCACCCACGATGCGGCCACCATTGGTCGCGGCCGGATGCCCCTCACCCCCGGGGCCTACCTGGGACAAAATTACGTCCAGGCCTGGGCTTACGGGACGGGTGAGCGGGTGTCGGGCACCCCAGTTCGGGTGATGATGGTCAACTCCCTGACCATGGCCCTGGCCATTGCTCTGGGCAAAATCTTCATGTCGGTGTTGGCTGCGTACGCCGTCGTCTTCTTCCGCTTCCCCTTGAGGAACTTCTTCTTCTGGCTCATCTTCATCACCCTTATGCTCCCCTTGGAGGTCCGCATCATCCCCAGCTACAAGGTGGCCTCGGACCTCAAACTGGTGAACACCTTCTTGGGGCTGACCCTCCCCATGATGGTGTCGGCCACGGGGACTCTCCTGTTCCGCCAGGTCTTTTTGAGCATGCCCAAGGAGTTGTTGGAGGCCGCCAAGATCGACGGGGCTGGCCCTCTGCGCTGCCTGTGGTCCATCGTGCTTCCCTTGAGCAAACCCAGCCTGGCAGCCTTGTTTGTGGTGATGTTTGTGTACGGGTGGAACCAGTACCTCTGGCCTCTCCTCATCACCACCACCCGCCAGATGGACACGGTAGCCATCGGCCTTGTGCGCATGCTGGGAACTTCAGAAAGCTTGATGGACTGGAACCTGGTCATGGCGGCCACAATCATGACCATGGCGGTCCCGGTCTCGGTGGTCATCCTCTTGCAGCGGTGGCTGGTGAAGGGACTGGTGGAGATTGGAAAGTGAGGCGATGCCGGTGATCTACGGGCTGTTGGGATGTTTGCTGGCTTTGGGGGTGTCCACAATGGGTGCGGAAGAGGGAGGGCGGCTGTGGCGGGGCGCCCCGCGGGGGGAACTCCTGGTGATCGCCCACCGAGGGGCGCGGTCCCTTGCCCCGGAGAACACCCT
Source organism: uncultured bacterium (assembly GCA_937122485.1). GTDB lineage: Bacteria > Bipolaricaulota > Bipolaricaulia > Bipolaricaulales > Bipolaricaulaceae > CAKZKH01. Next base: position 11,112 of record CAKZKH010000177.1, read on the forward strand.
GGCGGCGGCGCGGGCGGCGTGGAAAGCCGGTGCGGATGCCTGGGAGTTCGACGTCCGCCTCACAGCCGATGGGGAACTGGTCATCCTCCACGATGACACGTTGGTCCGCACCACCAACGCCAAGACCTTGTTCCCTGGGCGGTCTCCCTGGCGGGTCGACCAGTTCACCCTGGAGGAGATCCGCAGCCTTGACGCCGGTTCGTGGTTCGTTCAACAGGACCCCTATGGCACCATCGCCTCCGGGGAGGTGGACCCGGATACGGCCCGGTCCTACCGAGCCGAAAAAGTCCCCACCTTGGGGGAGGCCCTGGCCCTCACGGCCGAGTTGGGACTCCTGGCCAACATCGAGCTCAAGTCGGGCACGTTCTTCCTCGGGGCCGCAGACAAGATCCTCGTCGAGCGTACCGTAGACCTGGTGCGGCAGCTCGGCCTGGAGAAAAAGGTGCTTGTGTCCTCCTTCAACCACGAGATGATCCGACACCTCAAGAAAATCGCCCCGGACATCGCTGGTGCATTCCTGGTCTTCACCCTCCCCGACGACCCGGTCAGCTACCTGCGCGCCGGGGGCGTGGACGCCCTCAACCCCCGGCTCAGCTGCTATGAGCCCACGTCCACCAAGAAAATCGGGCTGGCCGGGTTCGGTGTCTACGTTTGGACGGTGAACGAGGGGGAGGAGTTCGCCCGCCTTGCCCGCGACCCCCACGTTACGGGAATCATCACCGACTGGCCGCAGAGGTTGGTGGCCTTCCTTGGTCGCCAACCGCGGAGCCCATGACGGGGAGGAACAGCCCTATTCGGGGGTACATCCTCGACTTGGACGGTACCCTGTACCGTGGGGAAAAGGCGATCCCAGGAGCCCCCCAAGCTGTGGTCGAGCTGCGCGCCCGCGGCCGGAGGATCTGCTTTGTGTCCAACAACCCTTTGGGCTCAAGGGAAGCTTACGCCCGGAAGCTGTCCAACCTGGGAATACCCGCGGAACCGGAGGACGTGGTCACGTCGGGGTGGGTGGCCGCGTGCACCTTGGCCCGGCAAGCTCCCCAGGCCCGCGTCCTCGTTCTCGGCCCAGCTGAGCTGGTGCGGGAATTGCGCCGGCAGGGCCTCCACCCGGCGAGCGACGGAGCCGAGGCCGACGTGGTCCTTGTGGGGTTTGATCAAACCTTGACCTACGAACGGCTCAACCAAGCTTTCCAAGCCCTACGACGGGGAGCCACGTTCGCGGCCACCAACGCCGACCCCACCTGCCCGGTCGAGGATGGCGAGGTCCCAGACGCTGGCGCCATCATCGCCGCCCTGGAGGCCTGTTGCGGCCGCAAGGTGGAACAGGTGTTCGGCAAACCCTCTCCCCACACCGCTCTCGCCGCCCTGGACCTGTTGAAGCTTCCCCCCCAAGCTTGCGCCGTCGTGGGCGACCGGCTGGAGACAGACGTGCGAATGGCCAAAGAGAACGGGATGATGAGTGTCCTGACCCTCACCGGGGTAACACGGGCCGCCCAGCTGGCTTGTTCCCAGGTGATCCCCGATCATGTGATCGCCAGCACGGCTGTCCTCGCCGAGCTGGACAACCAACTCAACCCAAGGAGCTGACATGGACGGAGTGTTGCGTGTCCCTGTGGCTGTACTGCGGCGGTTTGTGGAGGAGGTGTTCGTTCGCGTGGGGACACCTCCGGAGGACGCGGCGATTGTGGCCGACGTCCTTCTTGCTTCCGACCTCCGGGGGATTGAGTCCCACGGCGTATCCCGCCTCAAGATGTACTACGACTGGATCAAGCGGGGCATCATCTTTCCCGACCCCCGGTGGAAGGTGGTGAAGGAGGGCCCCACAACCGCGGTGATGGACGGCGGCTGTGGCCTGGGCCACGTGGTCTCCTACCAGGCCATGAAGCTGGCCATCGCCAAGGCCAAAGCTTACGGGCTGGGAGCCGTGGCTGTGCGCAACTCCTCTCACTACGGTATCGCTGGGTACTACCCCTTGATGGCCGCCAAGGAGGGTCAGATCGGCCTGGCCTTCACCAACGCCCGACCCTCGGTAGCCCCCACGTTCGGGGTCCAACCCATGTTGGGAACCAACCCGATCGCCTTCGCTGCTCCCACCGACGAGGACTTCCCGTTCCTGTTTGACGCCGCTACGTCCATCACCCAGCGAGGCAAGGTGGAGGTGCTGGCCCGGGAAGGGAAGAAGGCCCGTGAGGGTTGGGTCATCGACGGACAGGGGAACCCTGTCACGGAAACGGCCACGATCCTCAAGGGGCTGCTTACCGACGCGTGCGCCCTTTTACCCCTCGGGGGCGCAGGGGAGGAGATGGGGGGCCACAAGGGCTATGGACTTTCCACCATGGTGGAGATCCTTTGCGCCGCGCTGCAGGCCGGGTCGTTCCTCCGCGCCCTGTCGGGGTTTGACTCCTCCGGGAAACCTACCCACCACAGGCTGGGGCACCTCTTCCTCGCCCTCGATGTGGAGCACTTCGTGCCCCTGGCCGAGTTCAGGCGTACAACCGGGGCCATCCTCCGCGATCTGCGCAACTCCACACGGGCCCCAGGCCAGCCCCGCATCTACACCGCGGGGGAGAAGGGCTACCTCCGGGAAAAGGAGAACCGGGCCCAAGGCATTGCCATCACCCCCGCCTTGGCCCAGGAGCTCAAGGGCATCCGCGACGAACTGGGACTGCCCCAAGAAGTCCTCCCCCTCTGACCATGCCCGACCCGTTGGTGGCGGCCTTCGACCTGGGCACCACAGGCGTCCGGTTTGCGGTGTTCGACGCCCAGGCCAGGCCTGTGGCCTGGGCCTACAGGGAAATCCCCCTTGCCTATCCCCAACCCGGTTGGGTGGAGCAGGACCCCGCGGGGATGCTTGATGCAGCCCTGGCTGTGGGAAGAGAGGCCCTGGCCCACGGCGCTGTCCAGGCCCACAGGATCGCCGCCCTGGGCGTCACGAATCAGCGGGAGACCGTGGTGATCTGGGACCCGAAGAGCGGACGCCCCCTCGCCCCCGCCATCGTATGGCAGGATCGGCGAACAACCCTGTTCTGCGCCCAGCTGCGAAAGGAAGGCCAGGAAAAGGACATTCTTGCCCGGACCGGTCTTCCTCTCGACCCCTACTTCTCCGCCACCAAACTCCGCTGGCTTGTGGACCACGTCCCCGGGCTGCGGGCCAAGGCCGAGAAAGGGCAAGCCCTGTGCGGCACCGTGGACAGTTGGATCCTGTGGAACCTTTGCCGAACTCATGCCACCGACCCCAGCAACGCTTCCCGGACTCAGCTGTTCAACATCGGGTCGCTGGAGTGGGATGCTACCCTGTTGGAGACGTTCGCCGTCCCCAGGCCTTGGCTTCCTCAGGTGCGCCCCAGCCTCGGGCGGTTTGGGAGCCTTTCCAAAGAAGTCTTGGGCATTTCTGCCCCTGTGACCGCGGTGCTCGGGGACCAGCAGGCGGCCCTATTTGGCCAGCTCGGACTGGAGGTGGGCCAGGGCAAGGTAACCTGGGGAACCGGGGCTTTCCTTCTCATGAACGTGGGGGCCAGTCCTGTTTCCAGCCGCCACGGATTGCTGTCCACGGTGGCCTACACCCGGGACGGCGAGGTGCGGTACGCCGTGGAGGGCTCGGTTTTCGTGGCTGGAGCAGCCCTCCAGTGGCTTCGCGATGGTCTGGGAATCATTGAAAACACCGCGGACTCGGAGGCCCTGGCCCGTTCTTTGTCAGGGAACGATGGGGTGTACTTCGTTCCCGCTCTCACGGGTCTGGGAGCCCCCTATTGGGACCCGGCCGCCCGGGGAACCTTGGTGGGGATCACCCGCGGCACGACGCGGGCCCACTTGGTTCGGGCGGCCCTCGAGGCCATTGCCTACCAGACCCACGATGTGGTCCGGGCCATGGAAGCCGACGCAGGGTGGGAGCTGACCGAACTCAAGGTGGACGGAGGGGCCGCCCGAAACGGGTTCCTCTGCCAGTTTCAGGCCGACTTGCTGGGGATCCCGGTGGTTCGCCCGCGGGTGTTGGAGACCACGGTGTTGGGGGCTGCCCTGGCCGCCGGATGGGCGGCCGGCGTGTGGCCGGAGCCTTCCCAGCTAAGGGCCCTGTGGCAGGAGGACAAGCGGTACACGCCCCAAATGGAGGAGGCGCGGCGGCAGGAGCTTTTGGCGGGGTGGAAGGATGCGGTGGGCCGGGCCCTCACGGGCGAAGCAGGTGGGGTTGACAGGGGGGCGCCGCCCGGGATAATTAGCACTCAAAAGGCCTGACTGCTAAAGTCGGCCGAGGAGGTGAACCATGACCCGACTGCCCGCGCCGTGGAAAAACCCGTTCTCCTTCCTGCTCACCTGGGGCAAGGACCTGGAGGAGTTCGACCGGGCGTTCGACTCCTTCGACTGGATGTGGGACTGGGGAGGTTTAGGCCACACCGACATCTACGTCAAGGACAAAACCCTGATTGTGGAGACCGAGCTTCCCGGGGCCCAGAAGGAGGACGTCCACGTGTACGTGGAGGATGACCGACTGGTCATCAAAGGCGAGATCAAGCGCACTTTCGAAGTCCGGGAGGAGAACTACCTCCGGCTGGGGCGGCGGTACGGGGCGTTCCGCCGGGTGATCCCCCTCCCTGGGGAGGTGGAGGACAAGAAAGGCATCCGCGCCCGGTTCCGGGACGGCATCCTCCGTGTGGAGGTGCCCCTTCGCAAGGCCCCAGGTCCGGAGGGCGGGTTCGAAGTGCCCTTGGAGTAAACCCCGAAGGAGGCCAACGTCCCCCGGTCCATCCCGGGACGTTGGCCTCTCCCTCAACGGTTCGGTACCATCGCGGGGAAGCGCCCGTAGCTCAGTTTGGACAGAGCGGCGGTTTCCTAAACCGCAGGCCGCAGGTTCGAGTCCTGCCGGGCGCATTTTGTGTTGACGCCCCTTCTCTATAGAAGTATAAACCCCACCATATCCGGCCCCCGGGCCGCCCACCATGTGGACCTTGTTCCCTGCTGTGCTGATGGGTTGGGCGTTGGGCGCCAACGACGCCGCCAACGTCTTTGGCCTGGCGGTGAGCGTTCGGGCTGTGCGCTACGCCACTGCGGCCCTGTTGACCGCGGCCGCGGCCCTGGTGGGGGCCTACCTCGCGGGAAGTCCAGGGATGACCACCTACTCCGCCCTGGCCCACCACAGCCTAAGCTCCGCGTTTTTCGCTGTCCTGGCCGCGGGCCTCACCGTGACCTTGATGACCTGGCGCGGGCTTCCCGTCTCCACCACCCAGGCCATCGTGGGGGGCATCGTGGGGGTGAGCCTTGTGGCCGGGCGGAGCGTGGACTGGAGCGTGCTGGGGCGGATTGCTCTCTCCTGGGTGTCCTCTCCTGTGGGGAGCCTCGTGCTGGCCTTCGTGCTGCACCGGCTGGTGAGCCCCTTGGTGGAACGAAGGTTGGGGGGCCTGGTGTGGTACGACCGGCTCACCCGCTGGGGCCTTGTTGCCATCGGCGTTTGGGGGGCGTACGCCTTGGGGGCGAACAACGTGGCCAACGTCACCGGGGTTTACGCCGGAACCGGCCTCATCTCGTTTTCTGCTGCAGCCCTCCTCGGCGGGGCAAGCATTGCCCTGGGTGTGCTGACCTATTCCCGGCCGGTGATGGTCACGGTGGGGGAGAAGCTGGTGGCGTTGGGGACTTGGCCCGCACTTTTGGCCCTGGCGGCCCAGGCCGCCGCCCTCCAGGCCTTCGCCCTCGTGGGGGTTCCTGTCTCCTCCTCCCAAGCCGTGGTGGGGGCTGTCGTGGGCATTGGTTTGGTCAAGGGGGTGGCCGCCGTCAACTTCCGCCAGCTGGGCCTGATCGCTTTGGGGTGGGTCCTCACCCCCTTGGTGGCTGGCCTGGTGGCCGCCGCCTTGTGGTGGGCCTTTGCAAGGTTCTTGCCCTCCTGAAGCTTCGTCGCGCTGGTTGAATGGCCCGATGCGCGTTAAATCTCGGGCCAAGGAGGGAAGTAATGCGAGCCGTTTTAGGCGGGTGTAAGGTGGCCATTTTGAGTTCAGCGGCCCTCCTTGCCGGCTGCTGCCATCTGTTCCTGGAGATTGTTGCGTGGCCGATGTCGTGTTCCCTGACGATTAGGCCCGGGTTGAGGTCAAGACCTCGCCGGGGCGGTGTGCAAAGTTCAGGTGCGGCTTCCCCCGGGTGAACTGAGCGAACATGAGGAACTGGTCCTCAAAGAAGCGGGCGTGGACGGTACGGTGGGTTGGCGGTGGCTTATTGGACCGGCAACAGCGCTCGGCCAAGGTCAGTTGACGGCAATGGCGCGGTCTTGCTCGAGAACGGTTTCTCAAACCCAAACTCTGGAGTTTTGCAGGCATCGGCGATTCACCCTCCAGGACCATGACAAGGGGGCCCAAGTTGACCCGGGCGTAGAGTTTGTGGTGGCCTTGGCGGGGAATCCCCCCACGGCCTATCAATGGGAGATCGTGTCCGCATTGAATCCCGTTGTGCTGGAGCTTCTTGGGGAGGAATGTGTTCCCGAGCGGGAAAACTGCATTGGGTGCGGGGGGACGTTTTTCTTCCGTTTCCGCGCGGTGGGACCCGGTGATGCAGATTTGCGGTTCGTGTACCGCCGTCCCTGGGAAGGGAAACCCGTTAAGGAGTTTCAGGTCCGAGTGCACGTTTTGCGAAGCCCCGGGGGAGACTGGTCCCTTGGCCATGGAGGATGGGCTGGGTAGAATCAGCTCCACGGAGGGGTGGGCGAGCGGCCGAAACCACCTGCCTGGAGAGCAGGTGCACCCCTAAAGGGTGCCGTGGGTTCAAATCCCACCCCCTCCGCCACAACCACCCTTCGGGGCCGGACCAACTTTCCCGACGATCACCGCCGCTGAAACGAGCTCGTGCACGTGCCGGTTCTCACAGAACCTGGCCAGGGGGCCTGGGGTGCCAGGGGTTCGTTCAATTTTGATCCCGACTTGGGTTCCCGTGAGGCAGGGGGCCTGCAAGTTCTTGACCTGGCATCGGAGTGCATTGCTGTGCGTTCGGCCCTGGCCCCAGGCCTACCCCCGCCAAGCCGAGCTTGCTTGAACCGTTGATCCGTGACCCATCCACCTCTAAACTGGTCCTTGGGCTCGTGCAGGACGGGGGGCTAGCGGTCCCCTGCATCCAAAACCCGCTTCACGTGGAGTCCATGAGCTCCCCGAGAGGTTGGGGAGGCGAGAGCGGCTGGGGAAAGGCGGCGATGACGGTCGAGCCCCCTGCGACGCACACCGGTGAACCCCGCTAGGCCCGGAAGGGAGCAACGGTAAGCCGGTCCCTGCGGGTGATAGGGGACAACTTGGCCCGAGCTGGCCGCCCGGGTGCGCGCGTGGGCCTCAACCCCGACGGGAGTTTGCACGAGCCCACGTTCTTTTTGGAGTACTCGGGGTCTTGGCCTGCCTTCCCTTGACAAGTCCGGAGGGAGCCGGTAAAGTAACGCCGATAAAAAGGTCGTAATATCCAAAAACCATGAGGTTCTCCCTTACCGGCAAGTACGCGATCCAGGCCCTCGTGCGCCTGGCCCAACTCGGGGGCGGCCCCGTTTCGGTCCACGAACTCGCCGCCCAAGAAGGCGTCCCCCAGCCCTACCTGGCCAAACTCGTTCCCCTGCTTGTGCGGGCCGGCATCCTCGACTCCGCCCGCGGACGCGGCGGAGGAATTTCCTTCGCCACCCCCCCTGAGTCCGTCACCCTGGCCGAAATCCTTCGAGTTACCGAGGGCCCGGACTTTCTCGGCGAGTGCCCGCTTAGCCTCAATCTCTGCTCGGGCAACTCCCTCTGCCCCCTGGCCGACCTCTGGGACCCCGTGAGGGACAAGCTCCTGGCCTTTTTGGAGCAGACCACGGTCGCCACGCTGGCGGCCCGCCTGAACCCACAGTTCCAAAGGAGGGAACACGATGAGCGAGCTCATAAGACAACGAAGAAAGGAAGCGGTCAAGGAGATCCTCAGGCGCCTCCACGCCGGAGAAAGCCCGGAAAAACTCAAGGCCGCGTTCCGCGAGGCCGTGGGGCAGATCTCCCCTGAGGAGATCGCTGCGGTCGAAGAGGAACTGATCCGCGAGGGCGTGCCGCGGGAGGAAATCCAGCGCCTCTGCGAACTGCATCTTGCCCTCTTCGAGGAAAGTCTGCCCCAACCCGAGCTTCCCCTCCCGGCCTGGCATCCCCTCCGCATCCTCTACGCCGAGCACGAAGAGCTCCTCAAGATGGCCACGGCCTTGGCCCGCCTGGCTCGGAAAGGAATTCGCACCGAACAGGAAAAGCACGAAACCCGGCACATCATCGACCACCTTAAGGACTCGGAGAGCCACTATTTGCGCGAAGAGAACGTCCTTTTCCCCTATCTTGAGCGCTTCGGGATCACCGAACCCCCAAGGATCATGTGGATGGAGCACGATGAGATCCGCAAGATCAAGAAGGCCATCTTGGCCGAGGGGCCTGAGGGAGCAAACCTCGCCGATCTCTCCCTGAGCTTGAGCGAGTGGCTCACCAGCCACTTCACCAAGGAAAACCGCATCCTCTTTCCCACGGCGTTCCGGGTGATCCCGGAGGGGGAATGGCCGGGGATCCGTTCCCAGTTCGACGAGATTGGGTACTGCTGCTTCACCCCGCCGGCTCCTCCGGCACCGCGGGCCGCGGAGAAACCAAAGACGGAGGAAACGCCCAGGCTTACAGCCGAGGTGCGCCTTAGGTTCCCCACCGGCGAGCTCACCCCCCAGGAAGTGGAGGCCATTTTCAACGCCTTGCCGGTGGACATCACCTTTGTAGACAAGGACGACGTGGTTCGCTACTACAGCGCCACCAAAGACAGGATCTTTGTGCGCACGCCGGCGGTGATTGGCCGCAAGGTCCAGGACTGCCACCCCCAAAAGAGCGTCCACGTGGTGGAAAGGATTCTTCGGGAGTTCCGGGAGCGGAAGCGGGAGGTGGCGGAGTTTTGGATCAACTCCCAGGGAAAGTTCGTCTACATCAGGTATTTCCCGGTTTGGGGCCAAAACGGGGAGTACTTGGGGACCTTGGAGGTCACCCAGGACGTGGCCCAGATCCGCGAGCTTCAGGGCGAAAGACGCCTTCTTGACGAGCCGCAAGGAAACTGAAAACGAGGGATCGAGACGAGACGTTTCGAGGGAAAAGCGACCCTGATCATTCAGGGCGTCTACCATCGAATGTTGTTTCCTGGGGGTAGAGGGGTTTCGAGGTACGATGAGGTGGAGGCAAGGGTGTGGCTGGTGGGGTCGAAAGCCTAGGGACCTGCTCGGCTCTGAAATGCCGCCCTAGCTTGGGGAGTCAAACCTTTACTTTTTGATCAACGCCCCAGTAGGCCTCGTCCGGGGTAGGTCCCTGGGTTCGGAACTCCCTCAACGATAGAACACAGTGCGTTAGATACCCAGCTCTGGACAGGCCGCATGGACCTTCCCCAGTTCCTCTGCTCCGCGGGGTCGATGGAGCCGAAAACCGTCGACCTTATCCTCGAGGGTCATCGGGTCACCTCCCAAGGTTGTGCTTCGATCCCTCGTGAGCTTGTCTCGGTGACCCTTGCTCTTGCCACCCCCGCTCCGCACCCCCACGTGTCAACACTACTGTGAAACTACACAGTCTAGTGTGTCCGGTCAACATGGTAGCTTCCCATCTCAGCCTCGACAATTCCCCGGAGGTTGCTCGCCCCCCACCGCTCTTTGAGCCCAGAAAGCACCAGGAACAAAGGCTTCTCCAGTGACCCCTCGTGAACGAAGACCTCCACCCCCTTTGTCCGCCCCTTTGCCCCTCGTTCAGCCCCACAAGCTCGCATGCGATGTGGAGATACCACCCGAGTTCTGGCAGGTACCAAAGGAAACCAAACAAAGCCGGGGCTGACTTTTCCCACCTCTCCGCCGTCCTGGGGTAGTTCTTCTCTCAAGGGCCCGTAAGTCTCGAACAGCCCCGTGGAAGGGTGAGGAGGTCGCGGGTGGAGTAGCCGTTGGCCTTGTTGGAGTGTTCTTCCAGGTTCACCTTCTGTTCCTCCACCATCAGCTTCTCCAAGATCCCCTTGGTCATGGCTTGACTTGTTCCCCCGCTTTCTCTACGATTTGCTTGCGGTCTTCTTTTCCTATGGTGGCCACTCTCCTTTAGACTGTTTGGGGGAAGGGCTGCCATGTTCTTTCCGAGGCACTTCCTGAGACACTACCGAAAGGAGCGGCCAATGGGCCAGAAAGAAAAGTTCTTTGTTGAGCGGGAGAAACTTAACGCTTTGGTCATGAAGCGGGCGAACTTAGTCACCAAGCGGTTTTGGGCCCTGGATCACGACGCCTACGAAGACGGAGCCCTCCCCCGCAAAACCAAGGAACTCCTGGGCCTTGTGGCCTCCCTGGTGCTGCGCTGCGAGGACTGTATTACGTACCACATGCTTCAGGCTTGGGAGGCCGGGGCCACGGAGGAAGAACTGGTGGAGACCATGTCCATCGCCCTGGTGGTGGGAGGCTCGATCGTGATCCCCCACCTTCGGCGGGCCACGGCCCTTTTGGAAGAACTGGCCAACGCCCAAGGCCCAAAGCCCACTTCTTAGCCGACCGGAGCGGGTGGACTAAGAAGAGCCCCAGAAGGCGGCGATCCCTTCCACAAGGAGCTTGGCCGCCGTGACCGCGCTCACCCCCGAGGGGTCAAACGGGGGGGCCAGCTCCACAAGGTCCATCCCGATCACCCGAAACTTCTGCAGCGCCCGGAACAGGTCCAATGCCTCGCGGTAGGTGAGCCCGCCTGGCTCGGGGTTGGTCACCCCCGGGCACAGCGAGGGATCCAGGGCGTCGAGGTCAATGGTGAGCCAGAGGGGAAGGCGGGGATCCAAGCGCTGGGCGGCCTCGCCCAGCTCGGCAAAGAAGGGCTCGTCGGCCTCCTCTCCGAAAAACGAACGGGCGCCCACGATTACCAGCTGCTCGGCCACTTCGCTCACCCGTCGCAGCACCGTGGCGTGGGCGATGCGCTCGCCTTCATAAGCATCCCGGAGGTCCGTGTGGGCATCCAGAGCTAGAACCTGGACAGGACCCGAAGCCGCCGCGGCCTGGACCAAGGGAAGCGTTACCGTGTGCTCTCCTCCCACTACCACGGGCACCTTGCCCGCCCCCAAAATCCGCCGAACTTCCTCCCCCGCAGCGCGAAGCATTTCCTCCATGGGCAAGAAAACGTCCACGTCTCCTAAGTCACAGATACCTACCTGACCAAGGTCGCACCGAAACGCGCGGGAGTAGATCTCAATAGAGTAGGAAGCGGCGCGGATCGCCGTGGGGGCCTGGGCTGGCCCTCCCCGCCAGCTCACCGTTCGCTCCAGCGGCACCCCAAAGAACACCACCTTTGCCCCTTCCCAAGGGGCATCCAGCCCCAAAAATTTCAAAGGTCCAATCATGAAACCCCTGCTTTCTCGGCCAGTTCTGCCACAAACTGGGGAAGGACAAAGGCCGCGGACTGCAGCTCGGGCCGATAGTACCGGGTTTTCAGCCCCCGCCCTTGAAACCGCCTGGAAAGATCAGGAACACTTCGGGCATCGTCCTGGCCGGCCAGGGCGTAAGCCCAGAGCCCCCCAGGGTACAGGGGCACAAAGCCCAGGTAGGGGAGAACCACGGGAAAGTGGGCCTTGAGGGCCTGGAGGGTTTCCACGAACTCCCCGGGGAAATAGAACGGGCTTCCCACTTGCAGGGCCAGGAACCCGCCAGGGCGCAAGGCCCGTCGACAGTTTTGGAAGAATTGCCACGAAAACAGGGCCTTCCCCGGCCCAATGGGATCGGTGGAATCCACAACAATCACGTCAAACATTTCCCGCGCTTGGGCAACGTATTCCTCCCCTGGGCCGATGACCACGTGAACCCGGGGATTCTCCAACGACCCGCGGTGGACGCTTTTCAAATGCTCTTTGGCTGCAGCAACGACCTCAGCGTCGATCTCCACCAGCACGGCTTGGGTAACCAGTGGGTGGGCCAGAACTTCCCGCAGGGCCCCACCGTCTCCTCCTCCTACCACCACCACGTGCTGGGGATGGGGATGGGCAAGGAGGGCAGGGTGGACCAGCATCTCATGGTAAAAGGCCTCGTCCCGGTCGGAGAGCATGAACCGCCCGTCCAGGCTGAGCACCCGCCCAAAAGTGGGGGTGTCCGCGATTTCCATCTCCTGGAAGGCCGTCTTCCGGTGAAGGACCTCCCGTTGGACCTCCAAGCACACGCCCAGTCCGGCGACGGATCGTTCCCAAATGGGGGCCCCTTGTCTTCCCGCGCTCACAGCTGCAACCCCCGCCGGATCTCCATGACAGCGGTCTGTTCTGGGGCAAACAACTCCTGGAAGACGGCCACGGCAGCTTCGGGTAGCGCCCTTGGACCGCAGGTGAACACGTCCAGCGCCACGTACCCCTTTTCTGGCCAGGTGTGGACAGCGATATGGGACTCGGCGATCACCGCCACACCCGATACTCCATGGGGATTGAAGGCGTGGACTTGGATGTCGAGCTTGGTCGCCCCCACCCGCTCCACCGCCCCTTCCAACCCACGCCGAATCGCTTGGGCATCGTTGAGATTCCGTTGACACCCCCAAAGCTCGACCACCAGCTGCCTTCCCAATGCCTCCATCCATCACCTCCTCCAGGCCAAAGCAACACACCCGCTTGTCGGGGGTTGATCCAAACGAGCCGGGGCATTTCCCAACGCCACCAGCAGCCGAGCAAGGCCCAATTCTAGGCCGGAAGAGTGAAAAAGCCAAACGGGAAACCCTGCCCGTTCAGAACCGGCCCGGGGGTCTAAGGGGTCCCGGCGGGAACCCCGAGATCAAGCATGTCGTTCAGCCGTTTCTCGGCCCGGCCTACCCACGTCCGCCGGTGGTACACGTAGCTCACCAGGAGCGGGAAGGCCAGTGTGGCCTCGGCGAACACCATCTGCTCCAGGCCCTGGGCCACCTTGCCCCACGAGCTGGCCTCCTTGAGGGTGGAGCCGGAAAGCCCACCATCCCGCACGTCGGCCACGGTGATTTGGATGGCGTACTTGTGCATGGGGGCGTCGTAGCCCAGCACATCGGCCGCCACCACCACGTCCTGGGCAAAGTTCTTGGGCACCCCACCCCCGATCATCACCAGCCCGGTCTCCTTGGAGGCGATTTTGATCTTCGTCAGCTCAAGAAAATCCTTGGCGGAGTCGATGGCCACATGCCGCTCCGGCCGCCGCCACTGGTGGAGCACCAGGCCAAAACCCGCACTGCAGTCGGAAAAGGCCGGCACAAAGATGGGGATGGCCTTCTCGTACGCCAGGCGGGTGATCGAGCCTTGGCCCTTCCCTTGCTGCACCAACCAGCGGCCCATCTCCCGGAGGAACTCCCGGGAGGAGTAAGGCCGGGGCGGGAGGGCGTCGGCAATCTCCGCCACGGTGTGGTCACACACCCTCAGCTCGTCCTCATCGATGTAGGTGTCGTAGATGCGGTCGATGTGGAGCTGGCGGAGCTCGTTGTCGTCCACCTCGGGCGACCCCTTGTAGTGGCGGAACCCCAGGGCCTCGAGAAAGTCCTGGTCCACGATGTTGGCCCCGGTGGCCACCACCGCATCCACCATCTTGTGCTCCAGGAGGACAGCGATGCACCGGCCCAGGCCTGCACTCACCAACGAACCGGCCAGGCACAAGATGATCGTGCACCCCGGGTCTTCCAGCATCCGATCGTAGATCTCCGCTGCCCGAGCGAGGTTGCGAGCTTGGAAGGCCGTGTTGGCCATGGCCTCCAGAATCGGCACAGCGTTGAACGCGGTGGGATCGATCTGCTGGACCGGCTCCTTGAGGTAGTCGGCTTTGCGCGGGTCGGTCATCCTCCCTCCTACAGCACGAACACAGCCGCAGCCACCACCGTGGTGTAGCCCTTGTTTCCCACCACCCCGGACTGGGTAATGTTCATGGTGCGCACAATTTTCCCGGAGATCTTCCAGATCTCCTTTTTGGCGTCCCAGACGAGCTCGTCGTCGAACTCGATGCCCAAGGTCGACGCGAGCATGGAAGCCGCCAGGTCCTCGGCCTTGTCCCCCGCCTGCCTCTCGTTTTCCCCGTAGGAGTGGTACTCGCTGAGGTAACCGTAGGCCGTGCGATCGGCGGGGATGGCGCACCCCACGGAGGCCGCAATCAGGCGGTGGGGTTCGTTGGAGGAGCAGCGGGCAAACACACAAAACGCGATCTGCCCAGGGTACAGGTGTCTGAGGCCCTCCGAACGGGGGATCACCTTGCACCCCGGGGGGAGGATGCTGGAGACATGCACGAGGTTGAGCTTCTCGATGCCGGCGTCCCGCAGGGCCAGCTCGAAGGAACGCAGCTCCTCTTTGTGGCGCCCCACCCCGCGCGTGAAGAACACCCGCTGGGGGATCAGCGGCCACGGTGGAAGGGGTTGTTCAGACTTGGACGCTATTTTCTCAGAAGTCTTGGCACGAGGCATTTCCGCAAAATTATAGTGGGGCCCGCCACTCCCTGCTAAATCCCCCGCACCTAGGTGGTGGCCGCTTCGTCGTCCTCGAAGATGTCCCCCGCCATCACGTCCTCGGGAACCGGCCTCACCTCCACAAGCTCAATCCTCACCAAGGCTGACCTGTACCATGTTTCGGTGGGGCCAGGGACCCTCCGGGCCGGGAGGTGCCCCCAACCGCGCATGGCGGAGAGGTAGGGCCAGTTCACGTAACTGTGAAAGTCCTGAATGAGATCGGTGATCGCCGCCCCCAGGGAGAGGAGCTCCTCTTGAATCGCCCGCCACTTGGCCAACGAGGCCTCGGACCGGGTGAGGCCGAAGTACCCTGCACAGCCCTCGCCCCGCAACGCGGAAATCCCCCGGCGGGCAAAGGCCACAAAGCCCCGCAGGCTCTCCGTGGGGTCACAGGCGAAGGTGTGGAACCGTCGACGCAGGGCCCGAGGCAGCGGGTCCCGCAGGTCATGGCGGACCGCCTCCACCCTCAGGCCTTCGCGCTCGGCCACGTCCCGAACGAACTCCACCAGGCGCCGGTCGATGTCGACCATGACCACCCGGCGGGGCAGCCCCGAAGCCGCAGCCGCCAAACACACAAGATCGTCATCCCCCACAAACAGGATTTCCTTCCCGGTCAGGTCCCCCCGCCGCCACATCATCCCCACCCGGGCCAAAGCGCTCTCCTCCGTGATGTACCCCTGGTCGTACTCCTGGGACGCCTCCGGCCTCCCCTGAACCAGCTGGTGGAACCGCGCGGCCCCGGGAGGAACGGCCGAGAGTTCCAGGCCCCGCCCACGGCAGCGGGGGCAAGTGAGCTCGGGTATTTCCGAAATCCCCAGCTGTTGGCAGGCGACGCGCCCCTGCTCCGTGAGCCTGACCCACCCTTCCCCAACCTCCACCCATCCCTGTTTCTCCATCTCCCTCAGTACGGAACAGGTCCCAATGAACGGGGTTGAGGCCTGTTCGATGATCCGCCAGATGTCCTCCCCCCCTTGCAGGGCGGCAAGGACCCTCTCCACGTCCCGGGCTGTGAAGGGAACCCTCGCCTGGGCTTGGACACGCTCGGCCAGGTTCTCAAGCGTGGAGTTCACAGGACGATAAGCTCGTCTTTGGGAAAGGAGGTGAGGACCCGGCAGCCCTCGTCGGTCACGACCACCACGTCCTCGATGCGAATGCCGAACTCCCCGGGCAAGTACACACCAGGCTCCACGGTGACCACATCCCCGGGGGAAAGGACGTCTTCCGATGTGGGGGCCACCCGGGGCGCTTCGTGGACCTCCATACCCAGGCCGTGGCCCAGGCCGTGGCCGAACCGCTCTCCCTTCCCCGCGGCCTCGATGACCTGTCGGGCAGCCCGGTCCACCTCTTGCCCCGACCGGCCGGCCTTGACCGCATCAAGGCCGGCCTTGTTGGCCTCCAGGACAAGCTCGTAGACCTCCTTCACCTGGGGTGACGGGCTCCCCAAGGCCACGACCCGCGTGAGGTCGGAACAGTACCCGTCGATGCGCACTCCGATGTCGAACAGCACGACGTCCCCCCCGGCAAGGTTCCGGCCCCCGGCGCGGTAGTGGGGCATGGAACTCCCCGGGCCGCTGGCCACGATGAGCTCGAACGCCACGTCCTCCGCGCCCTCCTGGCGATACCAAAACTCCAACTCCAGGGCTAGGTCACGCTCAGTCCGCCCGCGCTTCACCCGCCCCAGGAGCTCCTGAAGTCCCCGCTCCGTGAGTTCAATCGCCTCGTGGATGCGCTCGACCTCCTCCGGGGCCTTGGTCCGCCGAAGCTCCTCCACCAGCCCGGTTTGGGGAACCAGTTCCACCCCTTGGGCCAGCTTTCCCATCTCTTGATACAGGTACAAACTCGTCCGGTAGGTGCCCAGGCCCACCCGTTTCACCCCCAGGGCGTGGAGGCGCTCCACGAGGAAGGTCAGCCACCTTCCCTTCACTTCCTCCACGGGCAGGCCCTGCACCTGCCGTCGGGCCTGCTCGGTGTACCGGGAGTCGGTCAGCAGCAGGGTTCGTTCGCCCAAGACGAGCACCCCAAATGATCCGGTGAAGCCGGTAAGGTACCGGAGGTTGGGGAGATCGGAGCTTTCCACGTTGAGGACGAGGAAAGCGTCGAGCCCGTTGGCCTTGACCTTTTCCCACAGTGCCTGCCGCCGCTGTTCGCAA